>NZ_MUFN01000048.1:0-15749 GCF_001996205.1 Salinivibrio sp. IB574
CCTGGTTCAATCACCCCGCACACTAAGTTCGAGTCAGAAGGTTCAATCACCCCGCACACTAAGTTCGAGTCAGAAGTATACGTACTGTCTAAAGACGAAGGCGGCCGTCATACTCCGTTCTTCAAAGGCTACCGTCCACAGTTCTACTTCCGTACAACTGACGTGACCGGTACTATCGAACTGCCAGAAGGCGTTGAGATGGTAATGCCTGGTGACAACATCAAGATGGTTGTTGAGTTGATCGCGCCAATCGCGATGGACGAAGGTCTACGTTTCGCTATCCGTGAAGGTGGCCGTACCGTAGGYGCTGGTGTTGTTGCYAACATCATCGCGTAATGCGTTGAGTTAAACATACCACTGAAAAAGGAGCGCATTGCGCTCCTTTTTTTATGGCAGCACCCCAGACATTGACCGTATGGCGCTTTGGCTTTACGCGATCTTTTTTGCTTGTGTAGCTATTACGTAAATAATCAATTGTTATATAAAAAACCTTTACCTGAAGCGCAATGCAAACTATTCTCGTTATAGTTTATGTTGTAGGGTGAGAATGATGTTTGTATGTATTTGCCATGCTGTATCGGATAAAACCATTAAGCAGCTTGTGAATCAACAAGGCGTGACCAGCATTCGCGAACTGCGTCGGCTCACTCCGCTGGGTTCACAGTGTGGTAAATGTGTGCGTCAGGCCAAAGAGGTGATTCACGATCAGGTGCAAGTGATTACGTTACAGCAAGCGAGCTAACTCAGGAGTACTGAGTAAAATTTGACAGCCTCCTTATGGGTTCTACAGTTGATAAATAGAACCCATAAGGAGGCTTTTGCCATGAAAGGCGACCCAAAATCGATTGCGTTTTTAAATACCGTGCTCGGCAATGAACTTATTGCCATCAACCAGTACTTCCTTCATGCACGTATGTTCAAAGACTGGGGCTTAAAAGTCATTGCTCATAAAGAATATGAAGAGTCGATCGATGAGATGAAGCACGCGGATAAGTTGATTGAACGCATCTTGTTCTTAGAAGGGATGCCGAACTTACAAGACTTAGGTAAATTACGTATCGGAGAAGATACGCAAGAAATTTTTGAGTGTGACCTCGCGCTAGAGATGCAGGCACACGAAGACTTGAAAGAAGCCATTGCCTACACCGAAAGCATACGCGATTACGTCTCGCGAGATTTGTTCCAGTATATTCTCGATGATGAGGAAGAACACATTGATTGGCTGGAGACTCAGCTAGGTCTGATTGAGAAAGTGGGACTCGAAAATTATAACCAAGCGCAGATGATTGAAGATGCGAGCGATAAAGACTAAGGCGAGGCTTACGCTATCGCGGTAGATGAACGCACTCCATGGGTGCGTTTTTGTTTGGGCTTATTTTTTAACCAAGACTTGCAATAGGGTGCGGCATCGGTATAATGCTGCGCACTGCTTAAGTCTTCGGACTTCCGACGCAGTTGTGAACCAATGAGCATCGAGGAATGGAACAGTAAACTGTTCGTTTAATGTATACTCCGCTTATGTTCGCAGTCATAATATAATGGCTGACAATGTGCCTAATTTTGGCACTACGGTTTCACATAAATTAATCGGCATTCSCTCGCTCTAGTGAGGCAGAATGGCGATATTGTTTGTGTAAAAATTTTTGAATTTGGRGCTCTGTCTCATGCAGAACCAACGTATCCGTATCCGCCTAAAGGCGTTCGATCATCGCTTGATCGATCAGTCTACCGCGGAAATCGTTGAAACCGCTAAGCGCACTGGCGCACAGGTTAAGGGTCCAATCCCTCTACCTACTCGTAAAGAGCGCTTCACCGTTCTTATTTCTCCGCACGTAAACAAAGACGCACGTGACCAGTACGAGATTCGTACTCACAAACGTCTGATCGACATCGTTGAGCCAACAGACAAGACTGTTGACGCTCTGATGCGTCTTGACCTTGCTGCGGGCGTTGATGTTCAAATCAGCCTGGGCTAAGGGGGAGTAGATAATGATTGGTCTAGTCGGTCGTAAAGTCGGTATGACTCGTATCTTCAACGAAGATGGCGTATCTATCCCGGTAACCGTAGTTGAAGTTGAAGCGAACCGTGTTGCTCAGGTGCGTAAGCCTGAAGTTGACGGTTATGCCGCAATTCAAGTTACTACAGGCGCGAAGAAAGCAAACCGTGTAAACAAGGCACAAGCTGGCCACTTTGCGAAAGCAGGTGTTGAAGCGGGCCGCGGTCTGTGGGAATTCCGTCTGGAAAATGGTGAAGAGTTCGAAGTTGGCGCTGAGCTAAACGTTGATCTATTCGCTGAAATCAAAAAAGTAGACGTTACTGGCACGTCAAAAGGTAAGGGCTTCCAAGGCGGCGTTAAGCGTTGGAACTTCCGTACTCAAGACATGAGCCACGGTAACTCTTTGTCTCACCGTGCTCCTGGTTCTATCGGTCAATGTCAGACTCCAGGTCGCGTATTCAAAGGCAAAAAAATGGCAGGTCACATGGGTGCTGAGCGTGTAACGACTCAAAACCTAGAGATCGTACGTGTTGACACTGAGCGCAATCTGCTTCTTATCAAAGGTGCAGTCCCAGGTGCTACAGGTGGCAACGTGATCGTTAAACCAGCCGTTAAAGCGTAACGTCGAGGAGATAGTAATGGAATTGGTAGTCAAAGGCGCCGACGCGCTAACTGTTTCCGAAACTACCTTCGGGCGTGAATTCAACGAAGCCCTGGTTCACCAGGTAGTCGTTGCATACGCAGCTGGTGCCCGTCAAGGTACTCGCGCTCAGAAAACTCGTTCAGACGTATCTGGTGGCGGTGCTAAGCCATGGCGTCAGAAGGGTACTGGTCGCGCCCGTGCAGGTACAATCCGCAGCCCAATTTGGCGCAGCGGTGGTGTCACTTTCGCAGCTCGTCCTCAGGACCACAGCCAGAAAGTTAACAAAAAGATGTACCGTGGTGCTCTGAAGAGCATTCTGTCAGAGCTAGTTCGTCAAGAGCGTTTGATCGTTGTTGATAACTTCTCTGTTGAAGCACCAAAAACTAAAGAGCTTGTCGCTAAGCTGAAAGAGCTTGAGCTGAACGACGCTCTGATCGTAACTGCAGAAGTTGATGAGAATCTGTTCCTTGCTGCACGTAACCTGTACAAGGTTGACGTACGCGATGCAGGTACCATCGACCCAGTTAGCTTGATCGCTTTCGACAAAGTCGTGATGACTGCTGAAGCAGTTAAACAAGTTGAGGAGATGCTGGCATGATCACTGAAGAGCGTATCCTAAAAGTTCTGCGTGCTCCGCACATCTCTGAAAAAGCAACTATGGCTGCTGAAAGCGCGAACACTATCGTGTTTAAAGTAGCTAAAGAAGCAACTAAGAAAGAGATCAAAGCGGCAGTTGAAAAACTGTTCGAAGTTGAAGTTAAGTCTGTTCGTACCCTAGTAGTTAAGGGTAAGACCAAACGTCAAGGTATGCGCGAAGGTCGCCGTAGCGATTGGAAAAAAGCGTACGTTATCTTGAAAGAAGGTCAGGACATCGACTTCGTTGGCGGCGCAGAGTAAGACGGAGGAGTAACAGCAAATGGCTATTATCAAATGTAAGCCGACTTCACCGGGTCGTCGTCACCTTGTTAAAGTGGTTAACCCAGATCTTTATAAGGGCAAGCCATACGCACCACTACTAGAGAAAAACTCTAAGTCTGGTGGTCGTAATAACAACGGTCGAATCACAGTGCGTCATATCGGTGGTGGTCACAAACATCATTACCGTGTAATTGACTTCAAACGTACTAAAGACGGTATCCCAGCGAAAGTTGAGCGTCTTGAATACGATCCAAACCGCAGTGCAAACATCGCGCTTGTACTTTATGCGGATGGTGAACGTCGTTACATCATTGCACCTAAAGGCCTAAAAGCCGGTGATCAGATCCAATCTGGTGCAGATGCAGCTATCAAGGTAGGTAACACCCTGCCAATGCGTAACATCCCAGTGGGTTCTACTATCCACAACATCGAGCTGAAACCTGGTAAAGGCGCTCAGCTTGCACGTTCTGCGGGTGCTTATGCTCAGATCGTTGCTCGTGACGGTGCATATGTCACACTCCGCCTGCGCAGCGGTGAAATGCGTAAAGTTCTTGCTGAAGGTCGTGCGACCCTAGGCGAAGTGGGTAATTCAGAGCACATGCTACGCGAACTGGGTAAAGCCGGTGCGTCACGCTGGAAAGGCGTACGTCCAAGCGTACGTGGTGTTGCAATGAACCCAGTTGACCACCCACACGGTGGTGGTGAAGGCCGTACCTCAGGTGGTCGTCACCCAGTATCACCTTGGGGTATGCCAACTAAAGGCTTCAAGACCCGTAAGAACAAACGTACCGACAAGTACATCGTACGTCGTCGTAACAAGTAATTATTATCAGAGGATAAGCCATGCCACGTTCTCTCAAGAAAGGTCCTTTTATTGACCTGCACTTGCTGAAGAAGGTAGAGAAAGCGGTGGAAAGCGGTGACAAGAAGCCTTTAAAGACTTGGTCCCGTCGTTCAATGATCATCCCACAGATGATCGGATTGACCATCGCTGTCCATAATGGTCGTCAGCATGTACCCGTTTTCGTTTCTGAAGAAATGATCGGTCACAAGCTGGGCGAGTTTGCACCAACACGTACTTATCGCGGCCACGCTGCTGATAAGAAAGCTAAGAAGCGTTAAGGGGTAAGAAATGGAAGCTATTGCTAAACATCGCTTTGCTCGTATCTCGCCTCAAAAAGCACGTTTGGTTGCGGATCAAGTGCGCGGTAAAGACGTAGCACAAGCACTAGAAATTCTGACTTTCAGCAACAAAAAAGCGGCTGATCTGGTTAAGAAAGTGTTGGAATCTGCTATTGCAAACGCCGAGCATAACGAAGGTGCGGATATCGACGATCTAAGCGTCGCCAAAGTCTTCGTTGATGAAGGCCCAATCATGAAGCGTATTATGCCTCGTGCAAAAGGCCGTGCCGATCGCATCTTGAAGCGTTCTAGCCACATCACTGTTGTTGTAGCAGACCGCTAAGAGACGAGGAGATAAAGCAATGGGTCAAAAAGTACATCCTAATGGTATTCGTCTAGGCATCGTAAAGCCTTGGAATTCCACTTGGTTTGCTAATAACCAAGATTTCGCTGACAACCTAGACGGCGACTTTAAGGTACGTCAGTTCTTGACTAACGAACTGAAAAAAGCGTCAGTATCTCGCATCGTTATCGAGCGCCCTGCCAAGAGCATCCGTGTGACCATTCACACTGCACGCCCTGGTGTGGTTATCGGTAAGAAAGGCGAAGACGTTGAGAAGCTACGCGCRCATGTTGCGAAACTAGCCGGTGTACCAGCGCAAATCAACATCGCTGAAGTACGTAAGCCAGAGCTGGACGCACAACTTGTTGGCGACAGCATCGCTTCTCAGCTAGAGCGCCGTGTTATGTTCCGTCGTGCGATGAAGCGCGCGGTACAAAACGCAATGCGTCTAGGTGCCAAAGGTATCAAAGTAGAAGTAAGCGGCCGTCTAGGCGGTGCTGAAATTGCTCGTACCGAGTGGTACCGTGAAGGCCGTGTGCCACTGCACACACTTCGTGCTGACATTGATTACGCAACTTCTTCTGCTCACACCACTTACGGTGTTATCGGCATTAAAACCTGGATCTTCAAAGGTGAAGTTCTAGGCGGAATGGCTGAAGTGGAGCAAAAGGCTGACAAGCCGAAGAAGCAGCGTAAAGGCCGTAAGTAAGGAGTCTATCGATGCTTCAACCAAAACGTACTAAGTTCCGCAAGACTTTTAAAGGTCGTAACCGCGGTCTGGCGCACGGTACTGACGTAAGCTTCGGTACCTATGGCCTGAAAGCTGTTGGTCGCGGTCGTATCACTGCGCGTCAAATTGAGGCGGCTCGTCGTGCGATGACTCGTCACATTAAACGTCAGGGTCAAATCTGGATCCGTATCTTCCCAGACAAACCAATTACTGGTAAGCCGTTGGAAGTTCGTATGGGTAAGGGTAAAGGTTCAGTAGATTACTGGGTTGCCCAAATCCAACCAGGTAAAGTCCTGTACGAAATGGATGGTGTTCCTGAATCACTGGCTCGCGAAGCGTTTGAACTGGCTTCACGTAAGCTACCGATCAAAACCACTTTCGTAACTAAGGCGGTGATGTGATGAAAGCACAAGAACTACGTGAAAAGACTGTTGAGCAGCTGAACGAAGAGCTGATGGGTCTGCTGCGTGAGCAGTTTAACCTGCGCATGCAAGCGGCTACTGGCCAGCTTCAGCAAACTCACACTCTTAAAGCTGTTCGTCGCGATATCGCACGTGTTAAAACCGTATTGACTGAGAAGGCTAGCGCATAATGAGCGAGAACATCCGCACTCAGCAAGGTCGCGTTGTCAGCGACAAAGGCGATAAGACTATCGTTGTTGCTATCGAGCGTTTTGTGAAACACCCTATCTACGGTAAGTACATCAAGCGCACGACCAAGCTGCACGTTCACGATGAATCTAACGAGTGTAACCAAGGTGACACTGTAGAAGTTCGTGAGTGTCGTCCAATCTCTAAGACTAAGTCTTGGACATTGGTTCGCGTTGTTGAAAAAGCGCGCATCTAAGCGATTTTTCAAACAATATAAGTCAAACGGCTCTCATTTGGGGGGCCGTTTATTTTTTTATCTACCCATCCGGTCAAAATAGTGTTATTATTCGCCGCCCTTGTAATAAGGCAGCCCGACCCGAGATGGGTCTAGATGTAATAACAGCGGAGCACTAACAATGATCCAAATGCAAAGTATGCTGGACGCAGCCGATAACTCCGGCGCTCGCAGTGTAATGTGTATTAAGGTTCTGGGTGGCTCTCACCGTCGTTACGCCCATGTTGGCGACATCATCAAAGTTACCGTTAAGGAAGCAATTCCACGCGGTAAAGTGAAAAAAGGTGATGTGCTTAAGGCGGTGGTAGTTCGCACCCGTAAAGGCGTACGTCGTCCAGACGGCTCTGTCATTCGCTTCGACCGTAATGCTTGCGTGTTGTTGAACAACACGAACGAGCAACCAGTCGGCACACGTATCTTTGGCCCTGTGACACGCGAACTTCGTACTGAAAAGTTCATGAAGATTGTGTCTCTGGCGCCTGAAGTTCTGTAAGGAGCGATCTCATGGCAGCTAAAATCCGTCGTAACGACGAAGTTATCGTTCTTGTCGGTAAAGACAAAGGCAAGAAAGGTAAAGTATCTAAGGTTCTACCGACCGGTAAAGTTATCGTTGAAGGTATTAACCTCGTTAAGAAACACCAGAAGCCTGTACCGGCTCTGGGCGTTCAAGGTGGCATCGTAGAAAAAGAAGCCGCTATTGACGTTTCAAACGTGGCAATCTTTAACGCAGCAGCTGGTAAAGGTGACCGTGTAGGCTTCCGATTTGAAGACGGCAAAAAAGTACGTTTTTTCAAATCGACTGGCGAAACTATTAAGTAATTCTGGAGTAGTACAATGGCGAAACTGCATGATTACTACAAAGAGACCGTTGTAGCTGAGCTTTCTAAGCAATTTGGCTACAAGAGCATCATGCAAGTCCCAAGGATCGAAAAGATCACCCTTAACATGGGTGTGGGCGAAGCTCTGAACGACAAAAAACTGCTTGAAAATGCAGCTGCTGATATGACCGCGATTTCTGGTCAAAAGCCGCTGATCACCAAAGCACGTAAGTCAGTTGCAGGCTTTAAGATCCGTGAGGGCTACCCGATTGGTTGTAAAGTAACCCTACGTGGCGAGCGTATGTGGGACTTCTTTGAGCGTCTAATCGCAATCGCAGTTCCTCGTATCCGTGACTTCCGTGGTCTGAACCCGAAAGCGTTCGACGGTCGCGGTAACTACAGCATGGGCGTTCGCGAGCAAATCATCTTCCCTGAGATTGACTACGATAAAGTCGATCGTATCCGTGGTCTTGATATTACTATCACTACCACTGCAGGTACTGATGAGGAAGGTCGAGCTCTGCTGGCTGCCTTTAACTTCCCATTCCGTAAGTAAGGTGAAGGGTTACTGTTATGGCTAAAAAATCCATGAAAGCACGCGATGTAAAGCGTGCGAAGCTCGCAGCCCGTTACGCTGAAAAGCGTGATAACCTGCGTGCGATCATTAAGAATGTAAACACGTCAGACGAAGAGCGTTGGGACGCAGTCCTGAAGCTTCAGTCGCTACCACGTGATTCTGCGAAGTCTCGTCAGCGTAACCGCTGTAACCAGACTGGTCGTCCACATGGCTACCTACGCAAATTCGGCCTAAGCCGAATCAAGGTTCGTGAAGCTTGCATGAAAGGCGAGATTCCGGGTCTGCGTAAGGCAAGCTGGTAATTGAATCACGGGAGTAAAGACTTATGAGCATGCAAGATCCGATCTCGGATATGCTGACCCGCCTTCGCAACGGTCAGGCAGCAAAAAAAGTTGCTGTAAAAATGCCTTCGTCAAAGCTGAAAGTGGCAATTGCTGAGCTACTAAAAGCAGAAGGTTACGTGGCTGAGTACGCTGTAAGTGGCGATGCCAAGCCTGAACTGGAAGTGACGTTGAAATACTTCGAATCTAAACCAGTTATCGAGCAAATCCAACGTGTTAGCCGTCCAGGTCTGCGCATCTACAAAAAGAAAGATGAGCTTCCTTCTGTGATGGGTGGCCTTGGTATTGCAGTTGTTTCAACTTCGAAAGGTTTGATGACCGATCGCGCAGCTCGCAAAGCGGGTCTGGGCGGTGAAATCATCTGCTACGTAGCGTAATAAGGAGTAGGAAATGTCTCGTGTTGCAAAAGCACCTGTCGTAGTTCCTGCCGGCGTAGAGGTGAAACTTAACGGTCAGGACATCACTGTAAAAGGAAGCAAAGGCGAACTAAGCCGTACGCTTCACGATATGGTGAAAGTAAACCAAGAAGACAACACCATTACCTTTGCACCAAGTGTAGAGCACGCTAAAGCATGGGCTCATGCTGGTACTGCTCGCGCACTGGTTAACAGCATGGTTGTTGGTGTGACAGAAGGCTTTACCAAGAAGCTAATCCTGAAGGGTGTTGGTTACCGTGCAACTGTTGCGGGTAACAAACTTAACCTGACACTTGGCTTCTCTCACCCAGTAGAACACGTTCTACCTGAGGGTATTAAGGCAGAGTGCCCAAGCCAAACTGAAATTGTTATCAGCGGTGCTGATAAACAAGCGGTTGGCCAGGTCGCTGCTGAAATCCGCGCATACCGCAAGCCAGAGCCTTACAAAGGCAAAGGCGTTCGTTACTCTGACGAAGTTGTGCGTACTAAAGAAGCTAAGAAGAAGTAAGGTAACACTATGGATAAGAAAGCATCTCGTATCCGTCGTGCGACCAAAGCACGACGCAAGATCGCGGAAATGGGTGCGACTCGCCTGGTGGTACACCGTACTCCACGTCATGTGTACGCACAGGTTATCGCTGGTAACGGCGCGGAAGTCATCGCCGCCGCTTCTACCGTAGAAAAAGCGATCCGTGAACAAGTTAAGAGCACCGGTAACAAAGACGCCGCAGCAGCAGTAGGTAAAATCATTGCTGAGCGTGCGAAGGAAAAAGGCATCGAAGCTGTTGCTTTTGACCGTTCCGGTTTCCAATACCACGGCCGTGTGGCTGCACTGGCAGATGCTGCCCGTGAAGCTGGTCTGAAATTCTAAGGTAGGTGGAAGATGGCTAACGATAAACAACAAAGTGATTTGCATGAAAAGCTGATCGCTGTAAACCGTGTATCTAAAACGGTTAAAGGTGGTCGCATCTTTACCTTCACCGCCCTGACTGTGGTTGGTGATGGTAACGGTCGCGTTGGTTTCGGTTACGGTAAAGCCCGTGAAGTACCAGCAGCGATTCAGAAATCAATGGAAAAAGCGCGCCGTAACATGATTACTGTAGCGCTGAAAGACGGTACTCTTCACCACGCTGTTAAAGGCCGCCACACTGGTTCTAAAGTGTACATGCAGCCAGCATCAGAAGGTACGGGTATCATCGCCGGTGGTGCGATGCGTGCTGTGCTTGAGGTTGCGGGCGTTCAAGACGTTCTGGCCAAAGCATACGGTTCTACCAACCCAATCAACATCGTTCGTGCAACGATCGATGGTCTGGGTGGTATGAAGTCTCCAGAGATGGTAGCTGCTAAGCGTGGCATGCCTGTTAACGAAATTCTGGGGTAATACGACATGGCTAAGACAATTAAAGTAACACAGACTCGTAGCGCTATCGGCCGTTTGCCGAAGCACAAAGCGACCCTGCGTGGCTTGGGCCTACGTCGCATCAACCACACTGTTGAACTTGAAGATACTCCGTGCGTGCGCGGTATGATCAATCAAGTCAACTACATGGTTAAAGTGGAGGAGTAATCACATGCGTTTGAATACTCTATCTCCGGCTGCAGGCTCAAAGCCTTCTGCTAAGCGTGTAGGCCGTGGTATTGGTTCAGGTCTGGGTAAAACTGGTGGCCGTGGTCACAAAGGTCAGAAATCACGTTCAGGTGGTTCTGTACGCCCAGGTTTCGAAGGCGGTCAAATGCCTTTGAAACAGCGTCTGCCAAAATTTGGTTTTACATCGCGCAAGAGCCTAACTTCTGCTGAAGTTCGCCTAAGCGAACTAGCAAAAGTTGAAGGTGACGTGGTAAGCCTAGAGTCACTAAAAGCAGCGAACGTTGTTGCACAAGACACCCGTACGGCGAAAATCGTACTGTCTGGTGAAATCGCTCGCGCTGTGACTGTTAAAGGTGTTCGTGTCACTAAAGGCGCTAAAGCGGCAATCGAAGCTGCAGGCGGTAAAATCGAGGAATAATTTAGCTCGAGGACGAGGTACAGATGGCAAAACAACCAGGACAAAACTTCAGTAGTGCAAAAGGCGGGATCGCGGAGCTGAAAAGCCGTCTACTTTTTGTAGCTATGGCATTATTGGTATTCCGTGCCGGCTCTTTTGTGCCAATTCCTGGTATTGACGCTGCTGTACTTGCCGATCTGTTCGAACAGCAACAAGGGACCATCATTGACTTGGTAAACATGTTCTCTGGTGGTGCCCTTGAGCGTGCTTCGATACTGGCACTGGGGATCATGCCGTACATCTCGGCATCGATCATTGTCCAGTTACTGTCAGTGGTTCACCCCGCGTTAGCGGAGTTGAAGAAAGAGGGCGAATCTGGCCGTCGTAAGATAAGCCAGTACACCCGCTACGGCACGCTTGTGTTGGCAACCTTCCAAGCAATTGGAATTGCGACCGGGTTACCAAGTATGATGCCAGGTCTGGTGATTAATCCAGGTCCTGCTTTTTACTTTACTGCGGTAGTCAGTTTGGTCACAGGCACCATGTTCTTGATGTGGTTGGGTGAACAAATTACCGAACGCGGTATTGGTAATGGTATCTCGCTGATTATTTTCACCGGGATTGTCGCAGGTCTGCCACCGGCAATTGGACAGACAATAGAGCAAGCGCGTCAAGGCGACATGTCTCCGCTTCTCTTGCTAGGTATTGCTGTTATCGCGTTGGCGGTAATCTACTTTGTGGTCTTCATGGAGCGTGGTCAACGTCGTATCGTCGTTAACTATGCGAAGCGCCAACAAGGTCGTCGTGTCTTTGCAGCGCAAAGCACGCACTTGCCACTGAAAATTAACATGGCAGGGGTTATCCCAGCGATCTTTGCATCAAGTATTATTTTGTTCCCTGGTACACTTGCTAACTGGTTTGGTAAGGGTGATCAGACAAGCTGGCTGACCGACGTGTCTTTGGCACTAAGTCCTGGCCAACCGGCTTACGTAATACTTTATGCGGCGGCGATTATCTTCTTCTGCTTTTTCTATACAGCGTTGGTGTTTAACCCTCGTGAAACGGCAGATAACTTGAAGAAGTCAGGAGCGTTCGTACCTGGTATTCGCCCGGGTGAGCAGACTGCTAAATACATTGATAAAGTGATGACACGTTTGACCCTCGCGGGCGCCATGTACATTACCTTTATCTGTCTGATCCCCGAGTTCATGATGATTGCGTGGGATGTCCACTTCTACTTTGGTGGTACATCACTACTTATCGTAGTAGTCGTAATCATGGACTTTATGGCTCAAGTTCAGACTCATTTGATGTCTCAACAATATGAGTCCGTGTTGAAAAAAGCCAACCTTAAAGGCTACGGCCGCTAATAGGTTGTCTATTTACGGAGTTTAGCAATGAAAGTTCGTGCTTCCGTTAAGAAAATCTGCCGTAACTGTAAAGTGATCAAGCGTAACGGTGTCGTTCGCGTGATCTGCAGTGAGCCTAAGCACAAGCAGCGCCAAGGCTAATAGCAGAATATTTTTCTTGCAAAATGAGGTCAGGCTGGCTACATTAGCCAGCCCACCTTTTGTATGTGCAAAAGAAGTGGTTATGCCGCTGCGTATCCTCAACGGGCTCTGCAGCGGTTCTACTTGAAAAGTACTAGGAGTGAATAGTGGCCCGTATAGCAGGCATTAACATTCCTGATCAAAAGCACGCTGTAATCGCACTGACTGCGATTTACGGTGTCGGCAAAACTACCTCTCAGGCTATCCTAGCCGAAGCAGGTATTGCTGAAAGCACTAAGATCAGTGAACTATCAGAAGAGCAGATCGACCAGTTGCGTGACGGTGTAGCCAAGTACACTGTAGAAGGCGATCTACGTCGTGAAATTTCCATGAACATCAAGCGTCTTATGGACCTTGGCTGTTACCGCGGTTTGCGTCATCGTCGCAGCTTGCCACTTCGTGGTCAGCGTACGAAGACCAACGCACGTACCCGTAAGGGTCCGCGCAAACCGATCAAGAAATAATCGGGGTAGGTAAGTACTATGGCTAAACAACCAACTCGCGCACGTAAACGCGTACGCAAGCAAGTTGCTGATGGCGTTGCGCACATTCATGCGTCTTTCAACAACACAATCGTTACGATCACTGACCGTCAAGGCAACGCTCTAGCATGGGCTACTGCCGGTGGTTCAGGTTTCCGTGGTTCTCGTAAGTCGACTCCATATGCTGCACAGGTTGCTGCAGAGCGTTGTGGTGAGATGGCGAAAGAATACGGCCTGAAAAACCTCGAAGTGATGGTTAAAGGTCCAGGTCCAGGCCGCGAATCTACTATTCGTGCCCTGAACGCGGCGGGCTTCCGCATCACTAACATTGTTGATGCGACTCCGATCCCGCACAACGGTTGTCGTCCACCTAAGAAACGCCGCGTTTAATCACGCTTAGTGCTGTTTCTTAGAATATTGGAGAAAGATCATGGCAAGATATTTGGGTCCTAAGCTGAAGCTTAGCCGTCGCGAAGGTACTGACTTGTTCCTTAAGTCAGGCGTACGCGCGATTGATACCAAGTGTAAAATTGATAACGTCCCAGGCGTTCACGGTCAGCGTCGCGGCCGTCTGTCTGACTATGGCGTTCAGCTTCGCGAGAAGCAAAAAGTACGTCGTATCTACGGCGTAATGGAAAAGCAGTTCCGTAACTACTACAAAGATGCTGCCCGTATTAAAGGTAACACAGGTGAAAACCTGCTTCAGCTTCTTGAAGGTCGCCTAGACAACGTAGTTTACCGCATGGGATTTGGTGCAACTCGCGCCGAAGCTCGTCAGCTGGTAAGCCACAAAGCGATCCTAGTTAACGGCAAAGTTGTTAACGTACCTTCTTTCAAGGTTTCGGCAAACGACGTTGTTAGCATTCGTGAGAAAGCTAAGAACCAAGCGCGCATCAAAGCAGCACTAGAAATCGCTGCACAGCGCGAGCTGCCAACTTGGATCGAAGTAGACAGCAAGAAGATGGAAGGCACATTCAAGCGCCTACCAGAGCGTTCTGATTTGTCTGCTGACATCAACGAACACCTGATCGTCGAGCTTTACTCTAAGTAAGGCTAAACTAAAGAGAGGACATAATGCAGGGTTCTGTAACAGAATTTCTTAAGCCGCGTCTGGTTGATATCGAACAAGTCAGCTCTACGCACGCAAAAGTAACTCTTGAACCTCTAGAGCGTGGCTTTGGCCATACTCTGGGGAATGCGCTACGTCGTATCCTACTTTCATCAATGCCAGGCTGTGCGGTGACGGAAGTTGAAATTGACGGCGTACTGCACGAGTACAGCACCAAAGAAGGGGTTCAGGAAGATATCCTGGAAATCCTACTTAACCTTAAAGGCCTAGCCGTTAAGGTTGAGGGTAAAGATGAAGTTATCCTTACTCTGACCAAGTCTGGTGCAGGCCCTGTTGTTGCAGGCGACATCACCCATGATGGTGGTGTTGAGATTGCGAACCCAGAACACGTTATCTGCCACCTGACTGATGCAAACGCTGAAATTAGCATGCGTATCAAGGTAGAACGTGGTCGTGGCTATGTACCAGCGTCTGCGCGCATTCACAGCGAAGACGACGAGCGTCCAATCGGCCGCTTGCTTGTTGATGCAACGTTCAGCCCAGTAGACCGTATTGCTTACAAAGTTGAAGCAGCACGTGTTGAACAGCGTACTGACCTCGACAAGCTTGTTATCGATATGGAAACTAACGGTACACTGGATCCTGAGGAAGCGATTCGCCGTGCAGCAACCATCTTAGCTGAACAGCTAGATGCGTTTGTTGACCTGCGAGACGTGCGCGTCCCTGAGGAGAAAGAAGAGAAGCCAGAGTTCGATCCGATCCTACTGCGTCCTGTAGACGATCTTGAACTAACTGTTCGCTCTGCCAACTGTTTGAAAGCAGAAGCGATTCACTATATCGGTGATCTGGTACAGCGTACTGAGGTTGAGCTTCTGAAAACGCCAAACCTTGGTAAGAAGTCTTTGACTGAAATTAAAGACGTGCTGGCTTCACGTGGTCTGTCTCTAGGCATGCGCCTAGAAAACTGGCCGCCAGCATCAATCGCTGAAGATTAATCAGATACTGATTATTTAGTTAGAAGGATTAGGTCATGCGCCATCGTAAGAGTGGTCGTCAACTCAATCGCAACAGCAGCCATCGTAAAGCGATGTTCAGCAACATGGCTAGCTCGCTGGTAACTCACGAAGTTATCAAAACAACTCTGCCTAAGGCAAAAGAGCTGCGTCGCGTCATTGAACCGTTGATTACCCTAGCTAAGAACGACAGTGTTGCTAACCGTCGTCTTGCATTCGCTCGTACTCGTAACGACGAAGTTGTAGCGAAGCTTTTCAATGAACTCGGCCCACGTTTTGCTTCACGTGCTGGCGGTTACACTCGCATTCTTAAATGCGGTGTTCGCTCAGGTGATAAAGCCCCTATGGCTTACATCGAGCTCGTTGATCGCCCAGAGCAAAAAGCTGAGGAAGCTGCAGAGTAATTCTTTACTCTTGCAGATAAGCTAGAAAAGCCAGGCCTAGTGCCTGGCTTTTTCTTTATCTATCAGGTCTTTCGTCAATCCTTTAGCGCAACCCATCCGCTTTTATGCCTTCAACCAAGCTTAATATAGGTATTAAAAGCGTCATTTTAGCTGTTTTCGTTGGTTATTCGCGCAAAGTGCTCAAAAAGAGCACATTCGATAAAAAAGATGTGATTTAGTGTTGACGGTGGTCACAATTTCTATAGAATGCCGCCCTACTTAACGCCGACAACGCGTTAGGGGAGTCAAGAAGACGTTTTGTTTTCGCCGGTTGGCATCAACAAAAAGATAAAATTTCTTCTTGACTTCATCGGCAAGGCGAGTAATATACGCAGCCCTGACCGAGCGAAGCAACGCTTCGCAAGTCAACGCTCTTTAACAATTTGACCTATGCAATCTGTGTGGGCACTCGTTGAG
>NZ_MUFN01000049.1:0-3987 GCF_001996205.1 Salinivibrio sp. IB574
TGCCCACACAGATTGCATAGGTCAAATTGTTAAAGAGCGTTGACTTGCGAAGCGTTGCTTCGCTCGGTCAGGGCTGCGTATATTACTCGCCTTGCCGATGAAGTCAAGAAGAAATTTTATCTTTTTGTTGATGCCAACCGGCGAAAACAAAACCTCTTTTTGACTCCCCTAACGCGTTGTCGGCGTTAAGTAGGTGGGTTATCTTAATCATTTAAAAACTGACGTCAAGCGTTTATTTTTATTTGATTTTTTGCCCCGACATGGCCGCTGAGCGCTTGCCCTGTGTGCCGTGTCGATGGAGGCGCATTATAGGGAAGCTGATCAGATTGGCAACCCCTTTTTAGTGGTTTTTTAGAAAAAAACTGTCATTCGCTGTTTTTTTGCTCGCTAGGGTGTAAAACTGGTACCAAAGTCAGCGTTATCTGACATTGTATAGCAATATAAAGAGGGATTTGTGATGGCAAAACAGCTGCGCGCTTATAAAGGCATGACGCCTCAGCTGGGCGAACGCGTCTATATTGATGAATCCAGTGTATTGGCTGGCGATATTACGCTAGGCGATGATGTGAGTATTTGGCCGCTGGTTGCGGCACGTGGTGACGTGAACCATATCCAGATTGGCGCAAGGACCAATGTGCAAGATGGCTCCGTCCTTCATGTCACCCATAAAAATGCCGAAAACCCACAAGGTTACCCGCTGATCATTGGCGAAGAAGTGACAATCGGCCACAAGGTCATGTTACATGGCTGCCGGATTGGCAACCGAGTTCTAGTGGGAATGGGGACGATTATTCTTGACGACGCTGTGATTGAAGATGAAGTGCTAATTGGCGCTGGCAGTTTAGTCCCGCCCGGGAAACGCTTAGAGAGCGGCTACCTGTATGTTGGCTCACCGGTCAAACAGGTTCGCCCCCTCACTGATAAAGAGCGCGCCTATTTTGCACGCTCAGCGCAAAACTATGTCGACACTAAAGACATCTACCGCTGCGAGCACTAGATCACCAAGCTGCCATCGGGTTCAAACGCTTCTGATTCGATGGCCGCTTCCATTTGCTCTTCAATATCAAACCAAACCTGTTCGACAATCGCCTGCGCATTATCCGAGTCTACCGCACAGCCGGCGAGCGCAGATAAGGTGGTAAAGCGGGCAGCGCATGTTAACAACGCACCATTAAGTTGGCCGTAGAAACAAACACGCGCCTTTGCGGTATCGACCTGCGCTTCGTCCGCAGCCAGAATAAGGGATTGATTCATCGACTAAGTGCCTCTCTTAGCTGCTCGCGCACACGTTCGGTTTGTGGCCGACAGCCACGCCATATAGCAAAGCTTTCCGCCGCTTGTTCCACCAGCATGCCCAAGCCGTCTAAACATCGCCCTGCTCCTTGGCGTTGCGCCCATTGGTTGCTGGTTGTACAGCCAGCTTGATACACCATGTCATAGACAGTGGTCGCTGGACCAATCGCTCCTTGCGGGAGAGGGGGATGGCTTTGATGTAAGCTCGCCGAGGTCGCATTAATGATCACATCAACGGGCGCCGCCATGGGTTTATCCACGGCATGACTGGCGATCGGTCCGGCCTCACCAAATGCAGCGGCTAATTGCTGGGCTTTTTGCTCGGTGCGATTCACTATCATCAGCAATGCTGGCTCTTGCTCCAGTAAAGGAAGCAACACACCCCTTGCTGCACCGCCTGCTCCCACAACCATAATGCGCTTATCGCACAGTGCCACATGGTGGTAGTGTAAGTCAGTTACCAAACCTGCCCCGTCCGTATTATCACCCAGTAGGGAACCATCGCTTTGCTTAACCAGCGTATTCACGGCACCGGCGCGGCGGGCACGCTCTGTCAGTGTATCAGCCCATTCATACGCTTGCTGTTTAAAAGGTACGGTCACATTGGCGCCGCGCCCTCCTTGCGCAAAAAACGCCTGCATGGTGGTCACAAAGCCTTCAAGCGGCGCCTCAATGGCTTGATAGTCGATGTCTTGTTGGGTTTGCGTCGCAAATGCGGCGTGGATCTGCGGCGACTTACTATGGCCAATCGGGTGGCCTACCACGCAATAACGTTCGGTCATCCGTTACCACTCCCTCGGTTTAAGGTAGTCGCGATAAAGTCTCGCTTCCGGTGCATCGTCATCAGGTGACCAATTATATTCCCAGCGCGCCATCGGCGGCATCGACATCAGAATAGATTCGGTACGCCCACCACTTTGTAAGCCAAATAGCGTGCCTCTGTCATACACCAAGTTAAACTCGACATAGCGTCCGCGGCGATAAAGCTGAAAATCGCGTTCTCGCTCACCATAAGGCGTGGCTTTGCGGCGCTGCACTATCGGCAGGTAGGCATCGATAAAGCCTTTTCCAACCGCTTGGGTGTAGGCAAAGCACTGTTCGAATGGCCATTGGTTCAAATCATCAAAGAAAAGCCCGCCGACGCCACGGGTTTCATCACGGTGGGGCAGATAAAAATAGCGATCGCACCATGCTTTGTGATCAGCGTACACGCTATCACCAAAGGGCGCACATAAGGCTTTGGCGGTCTGATGCCAGTGCTGGCAGTCTTCCTCGAACGGATAGAAAGGTGTGAGATCAAAGCCGCCGCCAAACCACCACACAGGATCTGCACCTTCTTTTTCGGCAATGAAAAACCGCACGTTTGCGTGCGAGGTCGGCACGTACGGGTTATGAGGATGGATCACTAACGACACCCCCATGGCCTCAAAACAGCGCCCGGCAAGCTCTGGACGGTGCGCGGTCGCCGAGGCAGGCATTTGATCGCCAAATACGTGCGAGAAGTTCACTCCCGCTTGCTCAAATACTTGACCCTGACGCAGGACGCGACTGCGGCCACCGCCCCCTTTCTCACGCTCCCACGCATCTTCAATAAAACGCGCTTGACCATCTTCTTGCGCAAGCTGTTGGCAAATATCATCTTGAAGTTGGAGGAAAAAAGCCTTCACGGCTTGCTTATCAATTGTCGACTGACCGTGTGCCACGCTCACATCCTTTGTTACTGAGACCATGTGCTTACTTTACCTGATCCACGCACTGGGATCTTGACGGAATTTCATCCCCCACCGCTGACGCAAACGTTTTCCTTGCGATGAAATCTGGGTATAATTCGCGTCACGCTCAGCTTATCTTATTCACGCTTGTCATCAAGAAGGACGTATTATGACTGTCGGTATCATCATGGGCTCGCAATCCGATTGGCCTACCATGACACATGCAGCGGCTATGTTGGATCACTTTGCCATCCCTTACGAAACCCGTATTGTCTCTGCCCATCGCACACCACAGTTACTTGCCGACTACGCCCAACAAGCGGCCGAGCGCGGGATTAAAGTGATTATTGCTGGCGCCGGTGGTGCCGCCCATCTGCCTGGGATGACCGCCGCACACACCAGCCTGCCGGTGCTCGGCGTTCCGGTCCAGTCAAAAGCATTAAAGGGAATGGACTCGTTGCTTTCTATTGCTCAAATGCCCAAAGGTGTGGCTGTGGGCACGCTCGCCATTGGTGACGCAGGCGCCGCGAATGCAGGCCTCCTTGCGGCACAAATTCTCGCAACGGCCGACCCTGATTTGATGGCAAAAGTGGATGCGTTTCGCCAAGCGCAAACTGAGGCCGTTCTCGCTCAACCCAACCCACAAGGCTAAGGCCATGAATATTCTGGTGTTAGGCGCGGGACAACTGGCTCGGATGATGGCCTTGGCCGGCGCGCCGCTCAATCTTATCGTCAGCGCCTATGATGTGCGTAGTGGCGACATTATTCACCCACTGACGCTGCAACCACTGGGGCACGGCCTCAATGCGGCCATCGCTGGCGCAGATATTATTACCGCGGAATTTGAGCATATCCCCGCTGATATCTTGCACCAATGCGAGCAAAGCGGGAAGTTACGCCCCAGTGCTCAGGCGATTCTAACCGGTGGCGACCGCCAAATTGAGAAAGCCCTGCTGATGCAAGCAGGCGTCGCCAATGCGCC
>NZ_MUFN01000049.1:4022-14551 GCF_001996205.1 Salinivibrio sp. IB574
GTGTATACACAGGCTGATTTAGAAAAGGCGGTCGACGCACTGGGGGCACCCTTGGTCCTCAAAAGCACCTTGGATGGTTATGACGGCAAAGGACAGTGGCGCTATCGTGACGGCGATGATCTTCACGCATTATGGGCAGAGCTCGACGCCTTTCTTAGCGCGCCAGAGCAACGCGATGGCCAAGCCATCATTGCCGAAGCCATGATCCCCTTTGACCGAGAAGTGTCACTGATTGGTGTGCGTGGCGCGAATGGTGAATTTGCCAGTTATAGCCTGACCCAAAACCACCACCATGATGGGATATTAACCTTGTCTGTGGTGCGCCCGGATGAGCATGCCTTGCAAACACAGGCCGCGGACATGTTGGAAAAGATTGCCAGCGCGCTTAACTATGTGGGGGTGCTCGCGGTGGAATTCTTTGATGTAGACGGCAGCTTGTTGGTGAACGAGATAGCGCCTCGGGTGCACAACTCTGGTCACTGGACACAGCAAGGTAGCGCGTGTTGCCAATTTGAAAACCACCTGCGCGCCGTCAGCGGCTTACCCCTTGGCCCGACCGATTTAATCCAGCCAACAGCGATGATTAATATCTTAGGCCAAGGCAGTGTCCCGCTTGCGACCTATCGTGATGCCCATGTGCATTGGTATAACAAAACGCCTCGTCCGGGGCGCAAAGTGGGCCATATTAATGTCACGGCCACATCGAACGCAGCGCTTGCCACCAAGTTAGCCAGCCTCGCCAGCTACCTCCCCGACGATGCTTTTCACGGTTTAAAATCGGCTGCCTTGGCTCTCGCCGCGCAAACCGATTAACCCTCGCTTTCCGATTCTGCAGCCGGTTCACCTTGAATCGCGCTGCAGGGTTTGTCGGCACATTGATGCACCGTCTTGCCGCCTTTCTTGCGTTCCACGAGTAGCGCAAAGCCACATTGCTCGCAGGTGCCGGCTATCGGTTGTGCGTTTACCGCAAAATGACACTTAGGGTATTGGTCACAGGCAAAAAAGCGCTTGCCGTAACGCGAGGTGCGCTCCACCAGTTCACCTTTGTGGCAGGCTGGGCAGGTTAGGGTGGTATGATCGGGTTCATCCGGTTTTTCGATATGCGTACATTGCGGGAACTGATCACAGCCAATAAACATACCGAATCGACCTTGGCGTAACACCAATTCTCCCTGATGACACGCCGGGCAAGCCACGCCAAGCGCTTTTACTACATGGCCATCACCATGATGTAACGCTTTGGTATAGTGGCAGTCTGGATAGGCGGTACAGGCCAGAAACGGGCCTCGTTTGCCCGATTTAAACGCAAGAGCGCTGCCACATTCCGGGCAGCGCTCGTGGGTATTCGGGGTGTTATCTTTACTCATTCACACCTTTTACTGTCATTGATAAGCGTTAATGCACGTATCCCTCTTGTGCGTCGTACAGCATTTCTTCCATCTGTGTATACGCACGTTCGTTACCAGGCACGTTAAACAGCACCATCAAAATAACCCATTTTAGATCATCAAGACCAAATTCTTGGGTCTCGAGTTCCATCACCCGATCGATGACCATTTCACGCGTTTCCGGTGAAAGCACCCCAGCCTGCTCTAAGAATAAGAGGAAGCCTCGGCTTTCTTGGTCAATAAAGCGCGTTTCTTGCTCGGTATAGATTCGGATCGAGCTTTGGGCACTGCCTGATAGGTAAGGCTGTTTATCCGCATTTTGCAACTGTGCCAGCTTTTCAAGCCAGTTCAGGGCTTTATATATATCGTCTTGATGAAAACCCGCGCGGGACAATTCATCTGCTAACTCGTCCTGATCGATCATCACTTCCACATCGCTATGGATGTAGGTTTCGAACAGGTACATAAGAATGTCCATCATGGCTAGCCCCTCCTCGTTCTGACATAGCCACCGGGTACTGCTGCTACAAGCCCCTGGAGTTCTAAGTCTAACAACTGCATCATGATTTCGTGAACCGGTTGGTTGCAGCGCTCAGCCAGTACGTCGACACACGTCGCTTTAGTACCTACGTTAGCCAACAGCTCAGGAAATGGCAATCCTTCATGTGTATCTAACTTAGGCGCGTCACTAAATAATTCGGTTTGTTGACACGCGGCGAAGCTTATCAGGCTATCAATTTCATGCAAGATATCATCGACACAGTCTGTGAGTGTGGCCCCTTGTTTAATCAATTGGTGACATCCACGCGACTGGACTTGGTCAATGGGCCCAGGAATCGCAAACACATCACGATTTTGCTCAAGTGCATAACGTGCCGTGATCAGCGACCCACTTTGTGGCGCGGCCTCTACCACTAATACGCCTGCCGACAACCCACTGATCAGTCGATTGCGCCGCGGAAAGTGCTCAGCCCTTGGCGGAGCCTCTGGCCAGAACTCTGAGACCAGTGCGCCTTGTGCTTCAATCCGCTCAGCCAATGCACGATGTCGTGCAGGATACACATTGGCAAGCCCGCTTCCTAGCACTGCTAATGTCTTGCCGTGGCCTTCAAGAGCACCTTTGTGTGCTCGGCCATCGATACCTAGCGCAAGCCCACTGGTAATCGCAACACCATGCTCAACCAATTGTTTAGCAAATTGATACGCCGTTTCTAAACCTTGCGGGGTCGCGTGACGACTGCCCACCATCGCCAATTGAGGCATCGCCAAGCAAGTCAGATCGCCTTGCACATACAAGAGCAAAGGCGGCCGTGCGATTTCTCGGAGTAATGCAGGGTAAGCTGGGTGGTCAAAGCCAATCAGGTGGCAATTCTCTTGCCTCGCCCACTCAAGGCTACGCTCAATCATGGCATGATTGGGATGCGTGACGGCCTGACACTGCTCAGCGGTTAAACCAACCGCGGCAAGATCATGAGCAGTTTGCTCACTCAACGCATCGATGGGCACTTTGGCCAACAGCGCGCGTCGCTGCGAAACGCGCAACCGCGGCACTTGGGTCAGTATCAACCACCCTCGCAGGGATTTATCGCGCATAGGCCAGTTGAGGGGACGGTGGCACCGCATGCATGCCGGCTTTGATCGGCTGACGCGCTTGCGTGATCACCGCCAAACTTACCCACGGATAAGCCCGAACCACCATGGTTTGTCCCACCGTCACATCAGGCAAGGCGGTCATCGGCTGCGTAGCACTGTCACTTGCGTTTTGATAGCGATACTCACCAGGGCCATTTAATACGTTGGCACCAGCTTCAGTGACAGTAAACATTTGCCCGGCAGTCACGCCATCATTGGCGCCTTTATCAAGTACCACAAGCTGACCATTCGCGACATACTCACTGCCATACAGATGCCCCAATAATGTGGCATCAGTTTGAGCCGCTTGGGGCCAAAAACGCGGATGCGTGTTCTCGGGCAAAGGTAACAAGACATCATTGGGGCGCACTTCCTGCACCACCCGTGTCAATGTCATCACACTGCGGCCTTCACTTCGCGCACGAATACGCCCATCAGCCACATGTTTTAAGCTCACCATCGCGGTAGGTTCGGCGCTATCCTCTGACGGCGCAGGGCGTAAAAAGGTTTTCTCAACCCGAAACACTTGCCAATCCTTAACACTCAGGGACGCATCCACATATAGAGAATCGTGTACTGACAGATATTGACGTCCATCCGTCGAGCCAAGGACGCGAGGCAGCGCCACCAAACGCGCCTTTTCAACCAGTATGTCCTGCTGTAAATACGGCAGCAGCACAGGATCCACACTGCTCAGCGCTGGCRTGTTGGGCGTATCTCCCTTTGCTGCAATCGCACGTCTGGGCTTATAGCTAACGGTCGGTTTTCCCGCTTGCCATGTTAGGGTGAGCACATCGCCGGGATAAATCAGATTGGGATCCTCTATGGCCGGATTTGCGTACCACACTTCAGGCCATTGCCAAGGGTTATCGAAAAAGGTAGCGGCGATATCCCACAGGGTATCCCCTCGCTCAACCACATATCGCTGACTCTCGGCAGGGCCGGCTGCCAGTAATGGTAGCGCGATAGCCAATAGCCCAGCGGCGGCGAGATTGAATAGCTTTCTTATCATCAATGTCTTCCTAACCAGACGAATGATGCTGATGCTGTCAATTGGCTGTCAAAATGTCTAGAATTAACCCAATTACCCCGTGCCGCTTTCGGCACAGTTCAATTTTTATGAGACGTTATGGCTTTATTGAACGTATTAACATTCCCAGATGAGCGTCTTCGCACCGTCGCCAAGCCGGTGGAAGCAGTGACGCCTGAGATCCAAAAAATGGTCGACGACATGCTCGAGACCATGTACGACGAAGACGGTATTGGCCTCGCGGCAACCCAGGTGGACTTTCACCAACGCATTGTGGTGATCGATATCTCAGAAACCCGTGATGACCCTATGGTGTTAATTAACCCAGAGATCATCGAAAAACGTGGCGAAGACGGTATCGAAGAAGGGTGCCTGTCCGTACCGGGTTCCCGTGCTTTAGTGCCACGTGCCGCCGAAGTGACTGTGAAAGCGTTAGACCGCGACGGCAATCCATATCAGTTTGATGCTGACGATCTGTTGGCCATTTGTGTCCAGCATGAGCTTGACCATTTAGAAGGTAAGCTGTTTGTTGACTACCTCTCGCCATTGAAGCGTCAACGCATCAAGCAGAAGATGGAAAAAATCAAACGCGCTAACCAAAAAGCAAGCTGAGGTCACTTTGAGTACACCGCTGCGTATTGTATTTGCGGGCACGCCGGATTTTGCCGCGCGCCATTTGCAAGCCCTGCTCAACAGCGAGCATGAGGTGATTGCGGTTTATAGCCGCGAAGATAAACCGGCAGGCCGAGGCAAGAAGCTCACGGCAAGCCCAGTGAAAAAGCTCGCGCTTGAGCATGACTTACCCGTGTATCAACCCCGCACGCTGCGTGATGAACAAGCGCAAGCGGAACTGGCAGCCTTAAACGCTGACGTGATGGTGGTGGTCGCTTACGGGCTGATCCTGCCCAAAGCAGTACTGGATACACCGCGATTGGGCTGTGTGAATGTCCACGGCTCTATCTTGCCACGTTGGCGCGGCGCCGCGCCAATTGAGCGTGCCGTGTGGGCGGGCGATACCGAAACCGGTGTCACTATCATGCAGATGGACGAAGGCCTTGATACCGGCGATATGCTAAAAATCGCCACGCTGCCTATCGAAGAAACCGATACCAGTGCCAGCTTGTATACGCGTTTGGCAGAATTGGGGCCCCAAGCCTTGATTGATTGTCTCAATGACATGGCCAACGGCATTATTCTTGCCGAGCCACAAAACGATGCCAAAGCCAACTATGCCGAGAAGCTGACCAAGCAAGAAGCCAAAATTGATTGGACACAAGATGCTGCGTTTATCGGACGCTGTATTCGCGCCTTTAATCCACGTCCAGTCAGCTACTTCACCTTGGGAGAGCAAAATATCAAAGTCTGGCAGGCCAATGTGCTCGACATTGATGTCGACGCCACACCTGGCACGGTGATCAATACCGACAAGCACGGTATTCAGGTTGCTACCGGCAAAGGTGTACTCCAGCTAACACAGCTTCAGCCTCCCGGTAAAAAAGCCATGCAAGCCCATGAGCTGCTCAACGCGCGCCGTGAATGGTTTGAGATTGGTACACAGCTATAATGAACACGGTTTACCGTGTCATCGTCATTCAAAGGCCAGTCCACTGGCCTTTTTTATTGGTTAACGCCCCTTGGTGGCAAACTATTCGCCACTTGGCTGCAATGTAGGTAACAGCATGAATGTAAGAGCCGCGGCTGCCCGCGTTCTGTATCAAGTTGTCGATCAGGGTCAGTCCCTGTCACAACAACTGCCTTTAGCCCAGCAACGTATCGCACCGCGTGACGCGGCCTTATTACAAGAGATGTGTTATGGCACCTTACGTTGGTTGCCACGCCTTGAGCAAATCGTGCAATCCTTGATGGATAAGCCACTGAAAGGCAAACAACGTGTCTTTCATCACCTCATTCTGGTCGGCTTGTATCAATTAGGCTATATGCGCATCCCAGCGCATGCTGCGGTGGCTGAAACCGTGAACGCCACCCAAACACTCAAGCGCCCTCAACTTCGTGGATTGATCAATGCCATCTTGCGTCAATATCAACGCGAGCAAACCGCGTTAGATGAAGCCAGTAGCGCCAATGCCGCCGGCGAGTTTTGCCACCCCAGTTGGCTACTCAAGCGGTTACAAGAAGCCTATCCCGAGCAATGGCAAGCGATTGTCGCGGCCAACCATCAAAAAGCGCCCATGTGGCTGCGGGTTAATCGTCAGTACCATCGCCCTGATACCTATCTTGCATTACTCAAAGAAGCGGGCATTGATGGAGAGTGCTTCGTTGAGGCTGGCGATGCGATCAAATTAGCCAAGCCGTGCGATGTCTCGCGCTTACCAGGGTTTGACCAAGGTTGGGTATCCGTCCAAGACGCCGCTGCCCAGCTCGCGGTCGACTACCTGACCCCGCAAGCAGACGAGACGATTCTTGATTGCTGTGCGGCACCAGGCGGAAAAACCTGTCATATCTTAGAGCACCAACCTAGCGCACACGTGACCGCGATTGATGCCGATGCGCAAAGATTGAGCCGCGTCAAAGAGAACCTTGCCCGACTGGGGCTTAATGCCACGGTGAAACAAGCCGATGCTCGCGAGCCCAGCACTTGGCATTCAGGCCCCGCGTTTGACCGTATTTTGCTTGATGCACCCTGTTCGGCAACCGGTGTGATCCGTCGCCACCCCGACATCAAATGGTTACGCCGTGATAGCGACATTGCCGCCCTCGTCACGCTCCAAGCGGTAATCTTGGATGCAATGTGGCAGCAGCTTAAGCCGGGCGGTACTCTTGTGTATGCAACCTGTTCTGTTTTACCTGATGAAAATCGCCATCAAATCCGTGATTTTCTCGCCCGTACACCAGATGCCAACTTACGCACCGGCACGTCAGAAGTACCGGGACGTCAGATTTTACCCGGCGAGCAAGACATGGACGGCTTTTACTACGCATGCTTGGAAAAGTCACTGACCTAAGTGCCAAGCAGGGAGAGTTAATAACATGAAAATCATCATCTTGGGCGCCGGACAAGTCGGCGGCACCTTGGCAGAAAACTTGGTGGGTGAAAACAACGACATCACCATTGTCGATTGTGCGCCTGAGCGACTGCGTGACTTGCAAGACAAATACGATCTGCGCGTGGTGCAAGGCTATGCTAGCCATCCCTCAACGCTGCAAGAAGCTGGCGCACAAGATGCTGATATGTTGGTTGCCGTCACCAATTCTGACGAGACCAATATGATTGCTTGTCAGGTTGCGTATACCCGATTTAATACACCTAACCGTGTCGCCCGGATCCGTAGCCCAGAGTACTTAGCAGTCAAAGATCAGCTGTTTAATCGCGAGGCCTGTCCGGTCGATCATTTAATTGCGCCCGAAGAGCTCGTCACCCGCTACATTCGCCGCCTCATTGAATATCCCGGGGCGCTGCAGGTGGTCGGTTTTGCCGATAACAAAGTGGGCTTAGTCGCCGTCAAAGCGTATTACGGCGGCCCGCTTGTCGGAAAGGCCTTGTCGGCGCTGCGTGAGCATATGCCGCACGTAGATACCCGTGTTGCCGCTATCTTCCGTCGCGATCGCCCTATTCGCCCGCAAGGCACCACCATTATCGAAGCCGATGACGAAGTGTTCTTTGTCGCCGCCAGTAACCACATTCGCTCCGTGATGAGTGAATTGCAACGCCTCGAAAAACCCTACAAACGGATCATGATTGTCGGGGGCGGGAATATCGGGGCAGGCCTAGCCATGGCACTTGAACGCCAATACAGCGTTAAGCTTATCGAGCGCGATCCTGCCAGAGCCGAACACCTATCTGAGTTGCTGGAAGATACCACGGTATTTTGTGGTGATGCCTCCGATCAAGAGCTGTTGAGTGAAGAGCACATTGATCAAATCGATGTCTTTATCGCGGTGACCAACGAAGATGAAGCGAACATCATGTCTGCCATGTTGGCCAAACGCCTTGGGGCAAAGAAAGTCATGGTGCTGATTCAACGCGGTGCGTATGTCGACTTGGTACAAGGCGGCGCGATCGATATTGCCATCTCGCCTCAACAAGCGACCATCTCTGCCCTGCTAACCCATGTGCGTCGCGGTGACATCGTCAATGTGTCATCGCTACGGCGTGGCGCGGCCGAAGCCATCGAGGCTATCGCCCATGGTGATGCTGCAACATCCAAAGTCGTGGGCCGTGAGATTGGCGATATCAAACTGCCCCCCGGCACCACCATCGGGGCAGTGGTACGTGGCGAAGAAGTCTTGATTGCACACGATAAAACTGTGATCCAACAAGACGATCATGTGGTGATGTTCTTGGTCGATAAAAAATACATTCCAGACGTAGAGCGTCTGTTCCAGCCCAGTCCTTTCTTTCTCTAAATCAATGTTCTGTAGGCCAATCAGGCCTACAGGCACACACTTTTGGCTCACGCACTGCCACCGCCCTTAATTTGGGTATACACTGACAATATCGTGTTTTTTCGGCCCCCGACCGGACAGGGAGTATCAACGTAGCCATGTCGGATGATCAGTTTCAACAATCGACCGGTTTTCTAAAGAAAGCCGTGCCGTTAATGATGAAATACAAGGTGCCCACCACCCCTACTAACTACGCGTTGTGGTACACCTATGTCGCGGATACCGATCCTCAACTCAATGCGGATGTGGACGACACGCTCACGCACCACGGCACCTGCAGTCCGCTGCAAAGTGACATGCTCTACCAAAAACACGTCGCCGACAAACACAGCCAAGACATGAGCGCTCTCAAGCAAAGCCTCGAGTCGATGATGACCGAGATGAGCCACTCAATGTCGGATACATTGCAAGACACCGATGCCTTCCAGAGTGTGTTAGATCGTACCTTCGAACAGCTTGCGCGGGTAGAAGATGAAGGTTTGTCTATCGATGAGACCATCGCGGTCGTGCGTAACGTGGTTAAAGACTCGCAATCGCTCACCCAGTCGACCCGCTACTTCAAGCATCAGCTCAGTGATGCGCAGCAAGAGATCTCTCAGCTCAAACAGACGCTGGCAGAAATGACAGAGCAAGCCACGCATGATGGTTTAACCGGCCTTTTAAATCGCCGCGCCTTCGACCGAGAACTCGCCGCCTATATTGACAGCGATCTCACTCCACCTTTTTGCCTCGCCTTAATTGATCTTGACCACTTTAAAAAGCTCAACGACACCTATGGCCATGTGATTGGCGATACCGTGCTAAAACAAGTGGCCAAGCGCCTCAGCGATTACTGTCGTGATGGCATCCAAGCCTTTCGTTATGGCGGCGAAGAGTTTGCTTTGCTCATCCCGCAAAAACGTCTCAATGGCGCCAAGCGTATTGCTGAAACGATACGCACCGCTATCGACCGGATGATTATCAAAGATAGACGCCGTGGCAACACGCTCGACCATATCACGGTATCGATTGGCGTTGCCGAGTACGATAATGAAACGGGTGAGTCTGCGTCAGATCTCATTCATCGTGCTGACAAGCACTTATACAGCGCGAAGAAACTCGGCCGCAATCGCGTGATGCCGATAAATTAATCCTCACCTGCGCCTTATTTGATCTTGGCTAAGTTTCAGCCCAATACGCTCGGGCAAAATGGTGTTTTTTACGTGCCACACATAAAGGACACCTATGAATTGCCATCGCATCAATGAACTGCTTGAGCTGTTAAATCAGTCGTGGCAGAAAACGCCGGAGCGCTCACTGGTCGAGATGCTCACTATCATTGCCCAAGAGGCTGGCCATCAAGACGGGCTGGATAACATCTCGGACGACACCTTGATCTATCAGCTCAAAATGCGACTAGAGGATAAAACTGCCCCCATTCCCGGCTTGGCAAAAGACAGCGAAGAGGACTTCAAAGCCGCTATCTTGCGTGCTCGCGGTATTCAATCTTAAGCGGAATGAGGCAGGGAGCACACATAGAGCGCTGTTATAGCTGGAATTGTTCTAGTTTGTGACTGTTTCGCAAACTATGACACTGATAGAGTATTCGCGAATCTGGCTACGCTATAATCACGCGTCACAACGATAAACAGGGTCTGGCAACGTACCAAGGCCTCGACATCCCAAGGAAAGCCAATGTCATGAGCAACGAAAAGATAGACGTCAAAGACGTGACCGCAAAAGAATACAATCCGAAAACCCATAAAGGGGGCGACGATCGCTTTAATCCGAGCAATCGCATTTATGTGCGCGCGGTAAAAGGCTATTACCAAAAGATGCGCCGCTATATGGGCTGGTTTTTCATGGTGCTGTTTCTCGCGATTCCTTGGATCCCGTATCAAGGGCGCCAAGCGATTTTGCTCGATATCGGCAACCAGAAGTTCACCTTTTTTGGCACCACACTTTGGCCACAAGATCTGACCTTATTGGCAGCCTTGTTGATGCTTGGGGCGTTCGGACTCTTTTTTATTACCACCTTCCTCGGCCGCGTCTGGTGTGGATACCTTTGCCCGCAAACCGTGTGGACCTTCCTGTTT
>NZ_MUFN01000005.1:0-82820 GCF_001996205.1 Salinivibrio sp. IB574
GTTGGATGATTGAGGGGAGCTGCTCCTAGTACGAGAGGACCGGAGTGGACGAACCGCTGGTGTTCGGGTTGTGTCGCCAGACGCATTGCCCGGTAGCTAAGTTCGGCACAGATAAGCGCTGAAAGCATCTAAGCGCGAAGCTGGCCCCGAGATGAGTCATCCCTAGAGCTTCGAGCTCTCTAAAGGGTTGTCGTAGACGACGACGTTGATAGGCAGGGTGTGTAAGCGCTGTGAGGCGTTGAGCTAACCTGTACTAATTGCCCGTGAGGCTTAACCATACAACACCCAAGAGGTTTTGGGTTGGACTTGAAATAAAGCCAGTTGATTGTGGCGAGAACGAACAGCTTTCTAGATTACCGAATTTGCTTGGCGACCATAGCGCTTTGGACCCACCTGATTCCATGCCGAACTCAGTAGTGAAACGAAGCAGCGCCGATGGTAGTGTGGGGTCTCCCCATGTGAGAGTAGGACATCGCCAGGCTTTGAATACAATTGATTAAAGCAAAGAGATATAAGCCTTTAATCATACAGAATTGGTGCGGAGTGGTAGTTCAGTTGGTTAGAATACCGGCCTGTCACGCCGGGGGTCGCGGGTTNTAGGACATCGCCAGGCTTTGAATACAATTGATTAAAGCAAAGAGATATAAGCCTTTAATCATACAGAATTGGTGCGGAGTGGTAGTTCAGTTGGTTAGAATACCGGCCTGTCACGCCGGGGGTCGCGGGTTCGAGTCCCGTCCACTCCGCCACTACTTAGAAACCCTGCTAATTTTAGTAGGGTTTTTTTGTTATTGGGTCGTTGGGGCGGTTTGCTTTATAAATAAGCGATCAAACGTCTGAAGCGTAATTGGTGGTGGTAATTTGTCGCGGGATCGCTACAATAGGCACCTATCTACAGGGGTATAGCTCCAATTGGCAGAGCAGCGGATTCCAAATCCGCGTGTTGGGGGTTCGAATCCCTCTACCCCTGCCAAATACCAAAGCATCGACATCGTCGGTGCTTTTTTTGTATGTGAATCATCAAGCTTCTCGTAACCCGATTAAGGGTAGGTGTGAACATACAAACGACAAAAAAGCGTGTTGGGGGCTGGGTCGCCAGCCCGGTCGAATCCATCTACCCCTGCCAAACATCAAAGCATCGACATCGTCGGTGCTTTTTTTGTATGTGAATCATCAAGCTTCTCGTCACCCGATTAAGGGTCGATGTGAACATGCAAACGACAAAAAAGGCGTGTTGGGGGCTGGGTCGCCAGCCCGGTCGAATCCCTCTACCCCTGCCAAATACCAAAGCATCGACATTGTCGATGCTTTTTTGTATGTGAATCATCAAGCTTCTAGCACTCCTAACCCTCTTCCCTTTTTCTTCCTCCTGTTTCTTGTTCACATGTCGCGGTATGATGACTTTTTACCAATCGAAAGGAGCACCCAGTGGTAAGCATATTGTGGGTAGGACTTGGTGGCGCATTAGGGGCGTCTTCGCGTTTTTTAGTTTCAGAGTGGAGCGTCGCGGTGTTTGGTCGAGGATTTCCTTACGGCACTCTCATGGTTAATGTCCTGGGCTCATTAGCGATGGGGGTCTTTTTAGCGGCGATGAGCCAAGAGCTGATTGCCCCAGTGCCTTGGCGTCAACTGATTGCGATTGGCTTTTTGGGCGCGTTCACCACCTTCTCGACCTTTTCAGTGGATACCTTGCTTCTTTTTCAACATGGTGAGACGGTGAAAGCCTTGTTAAACGTGGGTCTCAACCTTGCGTTATGCTTAGGAGCGGCCGCGATGGGGGCTTGGTTGCTAGGACGCATTACTGGGTAGGTAAAAACATGCCATTACGTCGCTTGTTGTTGCGGCGGTGATTTCTTATACTGGCGTTGAACTTGTCGGAGTGCCAATTGGCTGAGACCACGTGAAGTGGGATCCGTTGAACCTGATCTGGTTAGGACCAGCGAAGGGAACAAGAGATGCATCAGATCACAGACCGTACGCGTCTGCCAGTTTGCTCACATCTCAATTCAGCGTTTTCCGGCAAGCATTAATTCCCATAATGAACACCGGAGTAATGCTATGTCGACCCGTAAACAGGCCCGTCTTGAGGCCAAATCTTTTATCGATTCCCTCTCTGCGCAAACCTACCCTAACTCGGAAAAAGTCTATGTCGAGGGATCGCGACCCGATATTCGCGTAGGCATGCGAGAAATCCATCTGTCTCCAACTTTTGTAGGCGGGAGTAAAGATAATCCGCAGTATGAAGCCAATGAATCCATTCGGGTTTATGACACATCAGGGCCTTATACCGACCCACAGAGTGCTATCGATATTTACCAAGGCTTAGCTCCAGTGCGCAAAGCCTGGATTGATGAACGTGCCGATACAGAGTTTCTTGATGCAGTGAGCTCAGACTATGCAAAGACTCGCCTTAGTGATGAAACCTTGGATGATCTTCGCTTTAGTGCCTTACCGTCTATCCGTCGGGCGAAACCTAACCAGTGTGTGACCCAACTTCACTACGCACGCCAAGGCATTATCACTCCAGAGATGGAATTTATCGCTATTCGGGAAAATATGGGTCGCCAGCAGTATCGTGAAGAGCAACTAAACCGCCAGCATCCAGGAGAAAGCTTTGGTGCTCACTTGCCATCAAACATCACTCCCGAATTTGTGCGCCAAGAAGTTGCTGAAGGGCGTGCGATTATTCCTGCCAACATTAACCACCCAGAAGCGGAGCCGATGATCATTGGGCGTAACTTTCTGGTGAAAGTGAATGCCAATATTGGTAACTCGGCGGTGAGCTCCTCCATTGAAGAAGAAACTGAAAAATTAGTGTGGGCGACGCGTTGGGGCGCGGATACGGTGATGGATTTGTCGACCGGACGCAATATCCACGAAACTCGCGAGTGGATTTTACGTAATAGCCCAGTCCCGATTGGCACTGTGCCTATGTATCAGGCGCTTGAGAAAGTGAATGGCATTGCCGAAGACCTGACTTGGGAAGTGATGCGCGATACCTTGATAGAGCAAGCCGAGCAAGGGGTCGATTATTTTACCATTCACGCTGGAGTGCGTTTGCACTATGTGCCCATGACCGCCAATCGCGTGACTGGGATTGTCTCGCGTGGTGGGTCGATTATCGCCAAATGGTGCTTGGCGCATCATCAAGAAAGCTTCCTCTATACCCATTTTCGTGAAATCTGCGAGATTTGTGCCGCCTATGATGTATCGCTGTCACTAGGCGACGGGTTACGTCCCGGCTCAGTGGCTGACGCGAACGACGAAGCGCAATTCAGTGAGCTACGTACTCTGGGCGAGCTTACCAAGGTGGCATGGGAATACGATGTGCAGGTGATGATTGAAGGCCCCGGCCATGTGCCCATGCACATGATCAAAGAGAACATGGACGAGCAGCTCACCCATTGCCATGAAGCGCCTTTTTATACTTTAGGCCCGCTGACTACTGATATCGCGCCTGGTTACGACCATATCACCTCCGGGATTGGTGCGGCGATGATTGGCTGGTTTGGGTGTGCGATGCTTTGCTATGTCACGCCCAAAGAGCATCTGGGTCTGCCCAATAAAGAGGATGTTAAAACCGGACTGATTACTTACAAGTTGTGCGCGCACGCCGCCGACTTAGCCAAAGGACATCCGGGCGCGCAGGTGCGAGATAACGCCATTTCCAAAGCGCGCTTTGAATTCCGCTGGGAAGATCAGTTCAACCTTGCTTTAGATCCGGTGACGGCGCGTGCTTATCACGATGAAACACTGCCTCAAGAGTCCGGCAAGGTCGCGCATTTTTGCTCCATGTGTGGGCCGAAATTCTGCTCCATGAAAATCAGCCAAGAAGTCCGAGATTATGCCAAAGAAAATGGCTATGCCGCCGCGGGTGAAGCGATTGATGTCACTATGCTGGAAGACCCGTTAGCAGGCATGCAGCAAAAATCGCAAGAGTTTCGAGAAAAGGGCAGTGAGCTCTACCTGCAAAAATCCCATCATTCGTCACCACAAGGCGCTGAGGTAGCGGACAGCGATAAGGTGGAGTCATGAGCCTGACCCCATTTGCGCCTATGTCTGAAGGTATAGGCCCATTATATCCGGTAGTGGACGATGTGGATTTGCTCGAACGCTTGCTTTGCTTGGGGGTGAAAACCGTGCAATTGCGTGTGAAGCAGCCAGCGCATCCACAATTGCTAGATTGGATACAGCGTGCGGTGGCATTGGGCCGCGCGCACCATGCGCAGGTGTTTATCAACGATCACTGGCAGCTCGCGCTTGAGGCTGGCGCCTATGGCGTTCATCTGGGGCAGCAAGACTTACAAGAGGCGGATCTTGATCGGCTCGCACGACAAGGCGTGCGCCTTGGCGTCTCGACGCGCAGTCCCGAACAGCTCGCTGCAGCGGTTGAACTCTCGCCCAGTTATCTCGCCATCGGCCATATTTTTCCCACCACTACCAAACAGCTCGCCGAGCCGCCGCAAGGCATTTCTGCGTTAGCGCAGCAGGTGGCGACTGTGGATGGCCGCTTCCCGACGGTGGCGATTGGCGGTATTGATCTCAACCGAGCCCCTGACGTTTGGCGCACTGGTGTGGAGGCCATTGCGGTGGTCCGCGCCGTGACGCAAGCGCCTGATTTAGCGGCGCGCATTGACGCATTTAACCGCTGTCTTAATCCATCAAGACAGCAAGGAGGGCGTGATGCTATCGGACAGTGAATACCTGCGTTATAGCCGGCAAATCATGCTGCCAGAAGTTGGAGAGTGCGGGCAGCAGGCACTGAGCAAGGCGCGCGTGTTAATGGTCGGTGCCGGTGGGCTTGGAACCACCGCGGGCCTCTATCTTGCAGGCGCTGGCGTGGGTCAGTTAGCGATTGCTGACTCGGACCACGTTGAGCTATCTAATTTGGCGCGTCAGGTAGCGTATCGGGATGAGCAAATTGGCACCGATAAAGCCGCAGCGCTAGCCGCTAACTTGGTCGCGCTGAATCCACATTGCCAGTGCCGAGCCATCAATGCCTATCTAGAAGGTGAGCGTCTGGCGCTTGAAGTGGCGATGGCGGATGTGGTCCTTGATTGCAGTGATAATCTCGCTACTCGCCATGCAGTCAATCAAGCCTGTGTAGAGGCTGGTACACCCTTGGTGAGCGCAGCGGCGATCGGTTGGCAAGGCCAGTTATTGGTTTATCAACCGCATAGCGCATGTTATGCGTGCGCCTTCGCAGACGTGACGCTTTCTGAACCCACGCGCTGTTCTGAAGCTGGGGTAATGGGACCTGTGGTCGGTATGATGGCCACCGCGCAAGCGTTGGAAGGAATAAAACTGTTATTAGGGCAGGCGGTCGGTACCAATCGCTTGTCACGACTGGATGGACAAGCCATGACATGGCAGCACTTTTCGCTGCCCGTTCATCCGCACTGTGCGGTTTGTCAGCCAATGCGGGAGGTAAATGATGCGGTTAATCATTAATGACACGCCTACAGAGGTCAATGCCAAGACCGTCGCGCAACTGATTGAGGAGATGAAGGTGCCGGCCCAATCGGTCGCTGTCGCGCTAAATCAGACCATTATTGCGCGTGATGCTTGGTCATCCACGTCACTCACCGCTGGCGATAGCTTGGCGGTCTTTCAAGCGATTGCCGGAGGATAATTATGTTAACCATTGCGGATACGACGTTTTCATCTCGGCTGTTAACCGGCACCGGCAAGTTTGCCAGTCGCAAGACCATGGCCGAATCACTGGCGGCCAGTGGTACTGAACTGGTCACCATGGCGCTAAAGCGAGTCGATGTGCATGCCACACAAGACGATATTCTAACGCCGCTGCGCGAGCTCGGTGTACGCCTGCTGCCCAATACCTCAGGGGCGAAAAATGCGCAAGAAGCGGTCTTTGCCGCGCGTCTTGCCCGAGAAGCATTGGGAACGCATTGGGTGAAGCTGGAAATTCACCCCGACCCCAAATATTTGATGCCTGACCCGATTGAAACCCTTCAAGCGGCGAAAACGCTTGTGGATGAGGGGTTTGTGGTGCTGCCATATTGTCATGCCGATCCTGTGCTGTGTAAGCGTTTGGAAGAGGTGGGATGCGCGGCGGTGATGCCCCTTGGCTCACCGATTGGATCCAACCAAGGGCTGGCCTCAATGGCGTTTCTCGACATCATTATCGAGCAAGCTCGCGTGCCGGTGATCATTGATGCCGGCATTGGTGCACCGTCAGATGCGGCGTTAGCGATGGAGCGCGGCGCTGATGCGGTATTGGTCAACACCGCCATTGCCGCGGCTGGCGATCCGATTGCCATGGGCGCAGCGTTTAAACAAGCGGTTGAAGCAGGACGCTGTGCGTATCGCGCTGGGCTGGCGGGCACACACAATCACGCCCACGCGTCTAGCCCCTTAACCGCGTTTCTTGACGCTAAGGAGGCGTGATGAGCTTTTCTGAGCGGTGGGCGGCACTCGATTGGGATCATCATCGCCTTTCGATTTACAGCAAAACGCGCCAAGATGTCGAGCGGGCGCTGGCTAAATCTTCGCGCAATTTGGACGACTTCGCTGCCCTGATAAGTCCTGCCGCTGAAGCCTACCTTGAGGCCATGGCTCAGCAATCTGCGGCGCTGACGCGGCAGCGGTTTGGCTACACCATGGGGTTTTATATTCCGCTGTATCTCTCCAATTTATGCGCCAACGTGTGTACCTATTGCGGTTTTTCGATGGAAAACCGAATCAAACGGCGCACGCTGGATGAAGCCGAGATCGCCGCCGAGTGTGAAGCGATCAAAAAAATGGGCTTTGACAGTGTGCTATTGGTGACCGGTGAGCATGAAACCAAGGTAGGGCTCGAGTATTTTCTCCGCGCCTTACCCTTGGTGAAGCGATACTTTCATCATGTGGCGATGGAGGTGCAGCCGCTGGATACCGAGGCATATCGCGCCTTGGTGGCACAGGGTGTGGATGCGGTGATGGTTTACCAAGAAACCTACCACGCTCCAACCTATGGGAAACACCACAAGCGCGGGAATAAAACCGACTTTCACTACCGGCTGCAAACCCCAGATAGGTTGGCACAAGCAGGGGTCGATAAGATCGGTCTCGGCGCCTTGATTGGCCTTGAGGACTGGCGCACCGACAGCTTTTTTACCGCCCAGCATCTGGATTATCTGGAAAAGCAATACTGGCAAAGCCGCTATTCGCTATCTTTTCCGCGCTTACGTCCTTGCGCGGGGGCGTTACAGCCGAAATCGGTGATGACGGACAAGCAGCTGGTTCAGCTGATTTGTGCCTATCGGTTGTGGAATCCGCAGGTAGAGCTGTCGCTATCGACACGAGAGTCCCCCCACTTTCGCGACAATGTGTTACCCCTTGGCGTCACGAGCCTATCCGCGGCGTCAAAAACCCAACCGGGCGGCTATGCGAACCCTGAGCCACAATTAGAGCAGTTTGCCATCAGTGATGAACGTAGCGCGGCAGAGGTGGCCGCCAGCGTCCGAGCCCTCGGTTTTGAGGTGGTATGGAAAGATTGGGATAACATCTACGATATCGCGCGTCAGGCGCAAATGGCTTCACAAACGGCAGTGGGTTAGCGACAATGCGGGCATGAAACGTATTACTGTATATGTAGGTCCACGCTGTCCTCACTGTGAGGCGGCCAAAGCTTACTTGGATAAAAAAGGGCTGCGTTATCGTGTTGTCGATACAGCCACGCCCAAAGGCAAGAAGCTGCTGGCAGCAACAGGGTCGCGGGGTGTCCCGGTGATTTGCATTGGCGATACCACCTTGCGCGGCTTTTCGCCCAAAGCGGTCGAGAAAGCCCTGAAAGGGGAATAAAAAAAGCGTCCAATCGGACGCTTTTTGTTTTTCATACTCGGTGAAGACGCGACTTAACGGCTTAGTGGCGCGGTCGCTTGTTTTAACCAAGCTTGGTCTTGATCATCGAGGTGCGGGCTGATTTCATCCCACACGGTTTGATGATAGCGATTCCACCACTGGATTTCCGCCTCGCTGAGTAAGCTCACATCGACCAAACGACGATCGATCGGTGCACGCGTGAGTGAGGCAAATCCGAGCATTGTCATGTCACCCTCGGTGGGCTTTTCTTCAATCAACTCGAGGTTTTCAATCCGGATCCCAAACGCGTCGGCGCGATAGTAGCCCGGCTCGTTTGACACCACCATGCCTGGCAATAGCGCGACGCTATTGGGCGCTTTGGAAATGCGCTGCGGACCTTCGTGCACGTCCAAGAAATGCCCGACACCGTGACCGGTGCCATGGTCAAAATCATAGCCGTGTTGCCACAAATACTGGCGTGCTAAGGCATCAAGCTGGCTGCCTGAGGTGCCTTTCGGGAACAGCGCAGTGGCCAGCGCAATATGCCCTTTAAGCACCAGCGTGAAGGCCTTTTTGATCTCAGCGCTGCATTCGCCCACCGGCACGGTACGGGTAATGTCGGTGGTGCCGTCATAGTATTGACCGCCTGAGTCGACCAAGTAGACGTTGTTGCTCTCAATCACGCTCGGTTTAGGCTGATTGTTGTGGTTATAGTGACACATGGCCGCATTGCCACCGGCGGCGGAAATGGTATCAAAGCTTAAGTCGACCAGTTGATCGTCTTGTTGGCGGAATTGATACAGGGTGTCCGCGAGCACGGCTTCATCAGGGCGTTCACCGGCGTCGACTTGACGGTCAAACCACGCCAAGAAGCGGGTCACGGCAACACCATCGCGCACGTGACAGGCACGCATACCGGCGATTTCTTGCGGGTTCTTGGCCGCTTTTTCAAGCGCACATGGGTCTTGCGCTTCCACCACGGTGACTTGCGCTTGTTGGAGCGTGTCCAGTGTCCACGCATTGGCACCGTTTGGGTCGACCAATACACGTTGACCGCTCAGCACTTGCAGGGCATCAACCAGGCTATCAGGGGGCGCGACACTCACGCCTTGGCCCACGTGTGCATCAAAGCCTTCGGGGAGACGGTCAGGGTCGATAAACACGGTGACGTCACCGGATTGCTTGATAATCGCTTGGGTCAGTACCACGGGCAAACGTGGGATATCGCGACCACGGATATTGAGCAGCCAACAGACGGCATCTGGTTGAGTGAGTACCGCGGCATCAAGATTCTGATCGGCTAACTGCTGGCCAATGGTTTGACGTTTATCTAAGCTGGCGCGGCCGGTTTTCTCTTCACCCAGTAAAATGGCAGGGCTATTAAGCGGGGCGGGACGATCGTCCCACAAGCTTTCAATCGGGTTTTGCTCAACACTCACCAATGTCAAAGCCCCATCCAACGCGCGTTGGGTACGTTTGTACCAAGCAGCGCTATGCATGCGAGCGTCGATAGCCAGCTTGGCACCTTTTGGCAATTGTTGCTGGGCCCATTGCACCGGTGGCTCATCAATCAGGTGGCAGTAGTCAAACAGGCCAGCGGGAACTTGCTTACGGACTTGAACCACATAGCGGCCATCAACAAAAATCGCTGCCTTGTCGCGGGTGATCACCGCGGCGCCTGCTGAGCCGGTAAAGCCGGTCGCCCAGTGGAGGCGTTCGTTGTGCTCAGGCACATACTCACCGAGGTATTCGTCTTCATGGGGGATGAGTAGGGCGTCATAATCGTGTTGAGCCAGCCAGTGTCTTAGCTGCTCAATACGCTTGGTAAGGGTCGCGTCCATTATTCTTCCTTCTTTGTATGGGGTGAACTTGCCATGTTCGGCCACGCGCAAAAAACCAGTGGGTTAGACCCTAGCGCGATTGGCGATAGGCTGCAATTTTGCTGGGCTAAATTGCTGACAGCGTGAAATAATCAAGGCTTTCAGCCATTGATGCCCCGGGTCATTTTCTTGATTTTGATGCCAAAACAAGGTGTACGCCATCGGCGGTATTGGCGTCGGTAACGGCCTTACCACCAAATTGAGCGACGCGGCAATATAATGCGCAAACTGGCTTGGTGAAGTAAACACCAGGTCGGTATAGGTACACAGGCTCGCCGCACTGTTGAAATCTGGCACGTACATGGCAATGTCACGCTCAATATTACGCTCTGCCAGTTTATAGTCCAACAGCCAGCGGTCATTCCCATCACACTTCACCTGTACATGTCGCAGTCCAAGATAACGCGCTTCATCCCATGGACCCTTGAGTGCCGGGTGATCGGCGCGCATCAACACACACTGGTGATCTTGGCAAAGCTCTTGGTAGCGTACACCTTTGGGCGGCATCAGGGTCAGCATGGCATCGGCGGGATTTAAATCTTTACCGGTAATACCAAAATCGATATTGCCGCGGGCGAGGCCATCAAAGGTAGTTTGATCCCAAGCAGCGGTATTGAGGGTGATAGCTGGAGCCGCTTCCAGCATATCGCCAATAAACTGTGGCAGTAGCAATGGGTAGGCGCTCTCGACGAGGGCAAAGCGAAAACAGCGATCACTCAAGTGTGGTTGAAAGTGGTCCGGCTCGGTCATCGCCGCAACATCATTGAGTAAAGCCCGTAATTTTGCCTGTAAGGCTTGCGCCCGAACGGTGGGTTTGAGCCCGTGGGCCGCTCGCGTAAAAAGCGGGTCGTTAAATTGCGCTCTTAGTCGGGCTAAGTTTTTACTCACTGCCGATTGGCTTAAATGCAGGCGTTTTGCCGCCCCCGTGACATTACACTCTTCCAACAATACATGTAAGCACACCAATAAATTAAGGTCGGTGCGCTGCAGCTGGTCCAAATCCATTACAGGTATTCTCCTTAGGAATAACTGCTTTTACTATAAACCATTATGGTTCATATCCTGAAGCCACTATACTGCGTGCCTGTATAGAGGAGTAACCAATGTCACACACTGATTCACCGACATCGAATCGCTTACTGGTCGCCTTAATGGTGTTACTGGTGCTGTTTAGCCCGATGGCGATTGATATTTATTTACCGGCGTTGCCGCATATGGCGGGGGACTTTAACGTTAACCCGACGTTGGTACAGGACACCATCACTTGGTTTATGTTTAGCTTAGGCTTAGGTCAGCTGTTCGCTGGGCCGTTGGCTGATCGCTTTGGTCGCAAACCTGTAGCCGTCATTGGCATACTGCTCTATGGACTGAGCTCTTTGATGGCGTGGCTCGCCACCTCGATGGATATGATGCTGGTGGCGCGTTTGCTGCAAGGTTTTGGCGCGTGCGCGACTTCCGTGTGTGCATTTGCAGCGGTGCGTGACCGATTCGGTGCTGAGCGCAGCGGCCATATGATTAGCTATCTTAATGGCGCGATTTGCTTTGTTCCTGCCTTGGCGCCGCTATTGGGGAGCTGGCTTACCCAAGTCTTTGACTGGCGCGCTAACTTCACCTTTATGCTCGGTTATGCGGTATTAGGGTTGGTATTAGTTATGGTCTTTTTGCCCGAGACACGCCCTGCGCACACGGACACCTCGGGTCGCCTATTTAGCGTACGCCGTTATTGGCAAGTGCTACGCGTACCAACATTTACCTACCACATCATCCTTTGCATGCTGGCCATGGCGGTGATCTTAGCGTATGTCACCTCCGCGCCTGTATTACTGATGGATAGATACGGTATTTCCATGAACAGCTTCACTTTTTGGTTTGGTGCTAACGCGGCACTAAACATTGCCGCGGCGATGTTAGCGCCGCGCTATATGGAAAAATTTGGTAGCCGCCGTGCGCTCAATATTGGCTTGATGATGCTGGTAGGCTCGGGTGGGCTGATGTTGGCATTAAGCTCTATTGCGACGCCTTGGGCCTTTATGTTGCCGATTTTTACCTCATCATTTGGCTTTGCTTGGGTGTTAGGCGCGTCAGCCGGCGCCGCTTTAGCCCCATTTTCTGACCGTGCTGGCACAGCGGCAGCCTTGCTGGGATTGTTCCAAATGAGTGGCGCAGGGCTTTTGGTCAGCTTAACCCAGCGCTTGGGGTTATCGGCCAGCGATCTGATGACAGTGCATATGTGGCTCTTGTTGCCCGGTCTCGTGATTTTATGGTCCCCAGTTGGGAAGCAATGGCATGCAGCAACGGCAAAACGGTAAGAAAATCAATAAAAACAACGTCTCAGTTGGCAAAGTATAATAAGACGTGCAAAACGCAGGGGTCTCGACAACCCATCATCCCTTTTCGCTGGCTCCGGCCAGCGTTTTTTTATTTTGCTAAAAGTGCGTGGTTCGGAGTATATTTACTAAGCAAATCGAATTAACGCTCATTCCTTTTCGTTTTTATCTCAAAGGTCAGTTACACACTATGTCATTATCGACAATCGAAATGGCGCGCGTCCTCGAACAACTTGAGGAATCGCCAGAAAAAATCATGTTTGGCAAATTACTGCAAGAATTAGGTAGCCAAAGTGAAGAGCGTGTACGCAGTGCTGCACGTCAAGTGCCACTGAAATACTTGCGTGAACTGGTTTACCAATTTAATTCTGTGATTGAAGAGCGCCGTTCTGAGCGCATTGAAGAAATCACTCAAGGCTTACTGCAAGATGGACTCTCTGCTGACGAGCTCTATCAGTACATGACACAGCGTAAAGTTGGCTAACCCTTAGTCCACACTGTGTGATTGTGGCGCCCATAAGGTGACGCCACTGAGCTTTACATGAATGACTATGACGACGCACTGGCAGCGGACGGTTTGCCACGCTTGCCTGTGCGCTGTTGAATTAATAATCCCACCACAATACACATCAAACCAATTAACGTGCTTAGATGAATGGTCTCACCAATAATGGTGGCGAGTAATAGCAGCGAAATAAACGGTGATATAAATATCAGATTACTGATCCGAGAGGTATTCTGAGTATATTTCATTGCGCTAAGCCACAGCATAAATGTCACGCCCATTTCGAAAAGACCGACGTAACTCACCGCGAGCCACCCTTGCCATGGAATGCCTTGCCATGATGCGGTTAGCCCCGCCAAAGTAAGAGAAATGGGTAGCGAAAGGACAAAGCTTAATAATATCCCGACTACAGGATCGGCAGCGTTTTTAGTATTTAATATCCAGTACCCTGCCCATAGTAGTGTCGATAATAATGCCAACCCAATCCCTAATGGGCTATCAAATTGCAGCGAAAATAATTGTCCCTTGGTGGCAATAATCACCACGCCGAAATACCCCAATGCCGCAGCAATCCAATCTTGACGACGAATCGTCTGCCCTAAGAAAAGCGCTGCCATCAACGTTAAGGTAATGGCCCAGCTGTAATTTAAAGGCTGCGCTAATGAGGCAGGTAATAGATCGTACGCTTTAAACAGGACTAAGTAGTAAATCAGTGGATTGACGAGTCCCAATACGAGGTAGTAACCCGGTCGCGCGCGAAAGGTTGGCCAGATAGCGCCCAATTTGCCTTGGAGCGCGGCAATGACGAGTAGGATCACCACAGAGACGACACTGGCGGCGGCCAGCATCTGTATGGGCGACATATAACGTAGCGTTATCTTAAATGCGGTGGCGACGGTCGACCAAAGTAAGACGGCTGATAGGGCGAATATCAGCGCCTTGCGCTCATCATGCATGCTGCGTCCTTGCGGTTATGCCAGTGTTTTTAGGCAGTCTACGGGATCCCGTGTCTCTGAGATAGACTGGACATTTATCCAGTGTGCGATTAGCCTTTGCTGACATAACTGACTGTAAAATAGAGACCTCGCTATGCTGGATGGCTTGTCGTTAACCTCATTGCATTTTATTGCGTTTTTACTCGGGGCGGGCGGTACCTGTGTGCTCGGTTATGCGGTGCATCGACGCGTGCTCGCGCAATACCAACATTGGTATCAGGCGCAGCAAGATCGGCAGCAAATAGCCTTTGAGGCACAACGCGAACACTGGCAACAACAACAGGAACATCAACAGCAAGAGCTGGATAACTTGGATGTTGAGCGTGATCGTTTAAGCCAAGAGCTACGCCACTACTACGGTAAGCTCACGTCGGCAGCCGAAAAATTGCGACAGCTGGAGCAGCTGCGTCAACATAACCAAAGTTTGGAGCAAAAACTTGATAGCTTGCGGGACGAAAAGGCCGAATTACTGGCTGAGCTTCGTGAGGTGAAAGCGAGTGCAGAACAACAATTACACGCTGCGCAAGAAAAACAAGCATTGCTCGAAAATGCAGAGGAACGCTTACGCGCCCAATTCGAACAGCTGGCCAATCAAGTGTTTGAACAAAAAGTTCACTCCGTTGACGAGCAAAATAAAATGAGTCTCGAGACCTTACTCGGGCCGCTGAAATCGCAATTAGAAGGGTTTAAAAAGCAAGTAACCGACAGTTTTGGCGAACAAGCCAAAGAGCGTCATACCCTCATTCATGAAATCAAAAATCTGCAGCAATTAAACGCAGATATGACTCGCGAAGCCCATAACCTTACCCAAGCCCTTAAAGGGGATAACAAACAGCAAGGTAACTGGGGCGAAGTGGTGTTGGCGCGAGTGTTAGAAGAATCCGGTTTGCGTGAAGGGCATGAATACCATACTCAAGTGAACCTTGAGAATGAGCAAGGCAAACGCTATCAACCGGACGTGATTGTCAAATTACCGCAAGACAAAGATGTGGTGATCGATGCCAAGATGGCATTGGTGGCCTACGAGCGTTATTACAATGCGGAGTCCATTGTCGAGCAAGATGCGGCGTTGAAAGACCACGTGCAAGCGATCCGCGCCCACATCCGTGGCCTTGGACGCAAAGACTATCACCAACTGCATGGCGTGAAGACGCTGGATTATGTGTTGATGTTTATCCCTGTGGAGCCTGCGTTCCAAATTGCCATTGAAGCCGATCCTAGTCTGATTCGTGAGGCGATGGATAACAATATTATGTTAGTCAGCCCCACCACCTTGCTGGTGGCGTTGCGTACCATCAATAACCTTTGGCGCTACGAATATCAAAATCAGAACGCCAAACAAATTGCAGATAAAGCCAGTAAGCTCTACGACAAGGTACGTTTATTTGTCAGCGACATGGAAGGGTTGGGGAGCGCATTGGGTAAAGCGAACGACAGCTATCATGGCGCGATGAATAAGCTCAGCCAAGGTCGAGGCAATATTCTTCGCCAAGCCGAGGGCTTTAAAGCCCTTGGCGTCGAGGTAAAGCGCGATATCAGTCCAGCGCTTGCGAATGCGGCATTAACCTCTTTTTCTCCCCAAGGCGCAGATGAAGACGATCCGGTGTCTGACATTTCGTCTGTGAACAAATAGAAGAAACTTGGTCCCGCGCTTGGAGTCCGGATGGGCGATAAAGTAAACTAGGGCCAACACGTTAGGGGATTAACATGACAGATAAACAAACGCATCAGGACCAAGAGACCATCGACTTTGGCTTTCAGCAAGTTAAACGCCAAGAAAAAGAAAGCATGGTAGCCAATGTATTTCACTCGGTGGCCGCAAAATATGATCTGATGAACGACGTCATGTCGATGGGCATCCATCGGATATGGAAGCGTTTTACCATTGACTGCAGTGGCGTGCGCGCAGGGCAGAAAGTTCTCGACTTAGCCGGTGGAACGGGCGATTTAACCGCCAAATTCTCGCGTTTGGTCGGTGAGAGCGGAGAAGTGGTACTCGCCGATATCAATAACTCCATGCTGAAAGTGGGCCGAGACAAACTGCGTGATAAAGGCATTGTAGGCAATGTCAGTTACGTACAAGCGAACGCAGAAGCGTTGCCATTTCCCGATGATCACTTTGACTGCATCACCATCGCGTTTGGCCTGCGTAATGTCACCGATAAAGATGCGGCCTTGCGTTCGATGTTCCGTGTGCTCAAGCCGGGGGGACGTCTGTTGGTCTTGGAATTCTCTAAACCAGTCGTCGCGCCGCTTTCCAAAGTGTATGACGCCTACTCATTCCACGTCTTGCCGAAAATGGGCCAGCTTATTGTCAACGATCCAGATAGCTACCGCTACTTGGCCGAGTCGATTCGCATGCACCCTGATCAAGAAACATTAAAAGGAATGATGGAACAAGCCGGGTTTGAACAAACCAGCTACCACAACCTGACCGGTGGCATTGTCGCCCTGCACCGCGGATTTAAATTCTAAGGAGCCAGTATGGCCTTTGATTCTCTCGTGTGTGCCGCCTTGGAGACAGCATTAAATGGCGTGATCACACGCGATGCTGATAGCCAGCGCCGTTTGGCGCGCCTCAAAGGCCGTACGATTCGCGTTTCTTTGCAAGAGTGGAATAAGCAATTTGTCTTCGCGTTCAGCCAACGTGTGGATGTGCTCAGCCACTACGAAGCACAGCCTGACTGTGCACTCTCTCTCTCGCTTGCCGCGCTGCCTAAACTGCAACAAAAAGCCAATATTACCGCGCTGATCAAAGCCGATCAGCTGACGCTTGATGGCGATATCGATGTCGCCCAGCAATTCTCACAACTGCTCAGCGGGTTGCAGTTTGATATTGCCGAGTGGCTCTCGCCCTATATGGGGGATGTGATGGCACATACTGTGGTGAGTCACGCCCAAAAGCGCTGGCAGCAAGCGAACCAACTTGCCTCGCGTCAGCAGCGCTACCTTGGCGAGGTATTAACCGAAGAATGGCGCGTGGCGCCGGGACCATTGGAAGTGGCTTACTTTTCGGATCAAGTCGATGAGATCCGCAGTGATGTTGCCAGACTTGAGGCGCGTTTTAAGCAGTTGGCTGAACGGATGGAGTCCTAATGACGCTCAGTGAAATTCGTCGTTTATATTTTATTATTCGCACCCTGCTGCTTTATGGGTTAGACGCCTTGTTGCCTAAGCAGCCGATCACCCGCTTAGCGCACCTGGGGCGGCAGTCTTTGTTTTGGTTGAAAAACCAGCACCCCGATAAGCCGGTGGGTGAGCGACTACGTTTGGCGCTGCAAAGCTTGGGCCCGGTGTGGGTGAAGCTTGGGCAGATGATGTCGACGCGCCGTGATCTTTTTCCCGCCGATATCGCCAATGAGTTGGCTCAGCTACAAGATAAAGTCGCGCCGTTTGATGGCCACAAAGCCAAGGCGCAAATCGAAGCCTCGCTGGGTGGCCCACTGGAGACCTGGTTCAGCGACTTTGATCCTAACCCACTCGCCTCCGCGTCGATCGCGCAAGTGCACACTGCCACCTTAAAATCGAACGGGCGTGAAGTGGTACTGAAGGTGATTCGTCCTGATATCTTGCCGGTGATTCAAGCTGACTTGCGCTTGATGTATCGCGTGGCACGGCTGGTGGCGCGTTTTCTGCCTGATGCTCGTCGGTTAAAGCCGGTTGAAGTGATCCGCGAGTATGAAAAAACCTTGCTTGATGAGCTGGACTTAATGCGCGAAGCGGCCAACACCATTCAGCTGCGCCGCAACTTTGAAAACGACTCCGCACTGTATGTGCCTGAAGTATTCAGTGACTACTGCCGCAAAGACGTGATGGTGTCTGAGCGTATCTATGGTATTCAAGTGTCGGATATCGAAGCGCTGGAAGCGAATGGCACTGATATGAAATTGCTCGCCGAGCGCGGGGTTGAGGTCTTCTTTACCCAAGTATTCCGAGATAGCTTTTTCCATGCGGACATGCACCCGGGCAACGTGTTTGTTTCCTACGAACACCCGCATGACCCGCAGTGGATTGGACTGGACTGCGGAATTGTCGGTACCTTAAATCGCGACGATAAACGCTATTTGGCGGAAAACTTTATCGCGTTCTTTAACCGTGATTATCGCAAAGTCGCTGAGTTGCACGTCGATTCTGGCTGGGTGCCGCATGACACCAATGTGGATGATTTTGAGTTTGCCATCCGCACCGTATGTGAGCCTATTTTCGAAAAACCGCTGTGCGAAATCTCGTTCGGTAATGTTTTATTGAACCTATTTAACACCGCGCGCCGTTTTAATATGGAAGTGCAGCCACAGCTGGTACTGTTACAAAAAACCTTGCTCTACATCGAAGGACTGGGGCGTCAGCTCTACCCGCAGTTGGATCTCTGGACCACGGCCAAGCCGTTTTTAGAGTCGTGGATGAAACAGCAAGTGGGGCCACAAGCGGTGTGGGCTGCGGTCAAAGAGAAAGCGCCATTTTGGGCTGAGAAGCTACCCGAGATCCCAGAGCTGGTGTATGACGGATTGCGTCAAGGGCGACAAATCAACCAACGGCTCGATGCTTACTATCATGGTTATTTGCAAACACGGCAACGTCATTCACGCGCCACTTACATGCTCGGTATTGGCGCCACTTTGCTACTGACAGCAACCATACTGTTTGCCAATCAGGTAGAGGTCTTACCTTCGGTCGCAGCCGGCGGCGCGGTGATTTTTTGGTTGTGGGGTTGGCGACTTTGTAATAAAACCTGTAATAAATAGCAGCTACACTGCTGCGTTCAATTGATGTAAACCAACACGTGGAAGGGAACCAGTATGGGTGGAATTAGTATTTGGCAGTTACTGATTATCGCAGTGATTGTGGTATTGCTATTTGGCACGAAAAAGCTTCGTAACATGGGCGGCGATTTAGGCTCAGCGGTGAAAGGCTTTAAGAAAGCCATGAACGACGACGAAGACAGCCAAAAAGGCAAAGACGCAGACTTCCAGCAAAAGACCCTTGATGATACTGGGGCTGAGACGTCAACAAACGAGCAAGCACGTAAAGATAAAGAGCAGGTATAACCGTGTTTGATATAGGTTTCTGGGAACTTGTGCTGATCGCCGTGATTGGCTTAGTGGTACTGGGCCCAGAGCGACTGCCCGTCGCGATACGGAATGTGTCGCGTTGGGTGGGGGCAGCGAAGCGTATGGCGGGCTCTGTCCGAGACGAGCTCGAGCAAGAGCTTAAAATTAAAGAGCTGCAAGACAACTTACGCAAAGCCGAGCAGGCTGGCATGAAAGACCTTGACCCTGAGCTGCAGCAATCGGTGGATACCTTGCGTCAGCATGCTGCGGATGTCCAACGCCCTTATGCATCGTCGACAGAGACACCGCGCCCTGAGGCACCGTCTTCAGAGCCGTCGCCGACCGATAAGCGATAAACGAGCAAGGCTACTATGTCCTCCGTAAATGATACCCAACCGCTAATTAGCCATTTGATGGAGCTGCGCAACCGCTTGTTGCGAGCGATCATTGCGATTCTCATCGTTTTTATTGGCTTGGTTTATTTTGCTAATGATATCTACAGCGTGGTGGCACAGCCGCTGATTGATAAGCTGCCAGAAGGCGCGAGCATGATCGCCACGGATGTGGCGTCACCGTTTTTCACGCCGATAAAGCTGACGTTAGTGATATCGGTGTTCGTGGCGGTACCGGTGATTTTGTACCAAATTTGGGCGTTTGTAGCCCCCGGTTTGTATAAGCATGAACAGCGGTTAGTGTTACCTTTATTGGTATCGAGTTCGTTGCTTTTCTACGCGGGGGTCGCGTTTGCGTACTGGGTGGTGCTGCCATTGGTGTTTGGCTTTTTCACCTCGATAGCGCCCGAAGGGGTGCAAGTGGCGACCGATATTGCTAGTTACCTCGATTTTATCTTGGCACTGTTTTTGGCGTTTGGGATCGCGTTTGAAATTCCCATCGCCATTATTTTGCTGGTTTGGACCGGCGCGACCAGTGCACAAAGCCTGCGTCAAAAACGCCCATACGTTATCGTCGCCGCGTTCGTAGTTGGTATGATGCTGACGCCACCGGATATGATTTCGCAAACCTTGCTCGCGATTCCTATGTGTTTATTGTTCGAGCTAGGTGTGTTGCTATCGCGCTTTTACGTGCCACGTGCGTCATCGGAATCGCAAGAGGCCAGTGAATGATCGATATTGGCGTGAACTTGACCAGCACGCGGTTTGATAAGGACAGAGACGCGGTGGTTGCGAGCGCGCAGCAAGCGGGCGTCACCGGTATGCTGCTGACAGGCACTAATCTGGAAGAAAGCCAAGCGGCGGCGGATCTCGCCATCCATTATCCGGCGTTTGCCTATGCCACTGCTGGCGTCCATCCGCATGATGCCAAGTCTGCCGACCCCACGGATTTATCCGTTATCCGGCAATTAGCGCAGCGCGCCGAGGTAGTGGCGATCGGTGAGTGTGGCCTCGATTTTAATCGGGATTTCTCGCCACGGCCGCAACAAGAAGCGGTCTTTGACGCGCAGCTTGCGCTGGCGGCTGAGCTGTCGATGCCTGTATTTATGCACTGTCGCGATGCGCACGATCGCTGGTTCGCGATTTTACGCCCTTGGCTCGATAAACTGCCCGCAGCGGTGCTGCATTGCTTTACTGGCGATGATCGCGCATTACGTGAGTGCTTGGACGCTGGGTTATACATCGGCGTCACCGGATGGGTGTGTGATGAGCGCCGTGGACAAGCCTTACAGCAGCAGGTTAGTTGGATCCCAGATGATAGGCTGATGATAGAAACTGACGCGCCGTATTTGCAGCCCCGCGATATACGCCCTCGGCCGAAAAGCAGCCGTAATGAGCCTAAATATTTGCCCCATATCGCACAAACTGTAGCACGGCTTCGCCAACAGCCTGTCGAACATGTTATTGACTGTACAACAAAAAACACCCTGCGCTGTTTTTCGATTCAGTGACGGGGTGAACAACCCAGTGAGGCAGTCTTCTGCCCCAAAGCCCAGGTCTGCAACATAAAGGAGGATACAGTGAGCGTATCCATTCAAGGCGCCTTTCCTGCTCGACGCCTGCGTCGTACACGCAAAACTGACTTTAGCCGCCGTATGGTGGCGGAACATTCATTGTCCGCGAGCGATTTGATTTACCCTGTTTTCATTTTGATGGGCAAAAATCGTCGTGAGCCGGTGGAGTCGATGCCCGGTATTGAGCGGATGTCGATTGACCTGCTGTTGTATGAAGCGGATTACTTGGCCAAGCTAGGTGTGCCGGCGATTGCACTATTCCCGGTGATCCCGAAGGAATTTAAAACCGCCTGTGCCTCTGAAGCCTTTAACCCCGAAGGGCTGGTGCCACGCGCGGTACGCTTGCTCAAAGAGCACGTGCCACAAATGGGTGTGATCACTGATGTGGCGTTGGACCCTTACACCATCCACGGCCAAGACGGGATCATTGATGACGACGGCTATGTGATGAACGAGCCCACTACCGAAGTGCTGATCAAACAAGCTTTGTCACACGCCGAGGCGGGTGTGGATATTGTTGCGCCGTCAGACATGATGGATGGGCGCATAGGTCGTATTCGAGACGCACTAGAGAAAAACGGCCACATCAATACCCAAATCATGGCGTACTCTGCCAAGTATGCCTCTAACTATTATGGCCCGTTCCGCGATGCGTTAGGTTCTGCGGCGAACCTGAAAGGGGGCAATAAAGCCAATTACCAAATGGATCCGGCCAACAGTGACGAAGCGCTGCATGAAGTGGCGATGGATATTGCTGAAGGGGCGGATACCGTCATGGTTAAACCGGGGATGCCGTATTTGGATGTGGTGCGCCGCGTGAAAAGTGAACTCAAAGTGCCAACCTTTGCTTACCAAGTCTCTGGTGAGTACGCCATGCACAAAGCGGCGATCGATAATGGCTGGTTAAAAGAGCGCGAGACAGTGATGGAATCACTCTTGTGCTTTAAACGTGCGGGTGCGGACGGCATTTTGACTTACTTTGCTAAACAAGTTGCCGAGTGGCTTGCTGAAGATGCAGGTGTGCCGTTGCCGCCACGTCCTGAAGAGACCGTGGGATAAAAAAAGACCGCGCGATCAACCACGCCCTGGCTATTTGGTCAGGGCGTTTTTGGTTGTGTGGCGGTTGCGTCATGATAGATACAGGGATAAAGCGTATCACCACGCAAAATTTAGGGGATTACGTTGCGGTTGATGGGGTTCTGTAGTGAGATCAGCGTTTCGGTGGATTGGACTTCATCGATGGCTTGTAGCTTGTCAATCAGCACAAACTGTAACTCTTCAATGGAGCGGCACATCAGTTTCACAAAGATGTTATAGGCGCCGGTGGTGTAGTAAGCCTCAACGACCTCATCAAGCTGATTCAGCTTATCAAGCGCAGAGTGATAGTCCCGCGCGGCTTTGAGGTTGATGCCAATAAAGCAGCACACGTCGTAGCCAAGCTTTTTGGTGTTCACCAATATTTCGGTACCTTCGATAATGCCAGCAGCTTTCATTTTCTCCACGCGCACGTGAACTGTCGCGGGACTCACTTGGAACTGCTTGGCCATTTCCGCGTAAGGCACGCGCGCATCGTCGAGGAGTGTGGACAGAATACGACGATCGAGATCATCCAGTTTGGGTAAATCGTTCATTGTTGTCGTCTTGTAGTTGTAGCTAAGCCATGTTTTCCGCTGTCTCAGTTGCTTGACAGTCAATTGAGCATCTAATGTAGGGTATCGCGTTGTCTATGAAGATACCAATAAACCAACAGGAAGTGGGCGTGGGGATCAAATACCTTTTTGGCGTGTTAATACTGATGTGTACCTGCGCCGTGAGTGCAGCTCAACAACAAGTCTTGGTCGTGCACTCCTATCATCCCGGGTTCTTTTGGAATCAAGCGTTGGTCGAAGGATTAAATACGGCGACGCAAGGGCACGATATCGACTTTCAGCATACTTACTTAGAAAGTAAGCGTTACCAATCAGAAGCCTATCGCGAACAGCTGAAAAAACTCTATATCCAAAAACTCGCTAGCCAGCGTTTCGATGCCATTTTAACCACAGACAACGCCGCGCTATGGTTGATGCACGAGCTCCACGACTACGTAGGAGACACGCCCGTGGTGTACGCGGGGCTGAATAACTTTGGCCGCCAGCATTACCCGCTGCTACCGCGTGTGACTGGAGTGAAAGAAGAGGTCGACTTACCTCGCAACTTGGCGTTGATGAAACGCCTCCATCCTGATTTAGAACGTGTTTACCTGTTGCTGGACAACACCTTTTCAAGTCGTCAGTACTGGAATGTGGTACAAGCGCAGCTAGCGCACAGTGATTTGTCGGGTATCGAAGTGGTTCGCCTATCAGACTTATCGTTTCAGGCACTGCATGACCGTATCCAAGCGATGCATGAGGGTGAGGGCGTCTTTTATCTTTCTTACTTTCGCGACAACCAAGGCGGCTTCATGACCCGTCAAGAATACCTCGAAACCATTGTGGGTGAAGCCCCCGTTCCCGTGTATGGGGCGATGAGTTTTATGCTCGGCCACGGGGTGATTGGCGGTGTGGTGATTGATGGGGTTGAGCAGGGTAAGAACCAAGGTGAGTTGCTACTGAAAGTGCTGGCGGGTGAGCTGCCCGCTGAGCGCGACAGCACCAATGTCACCATGTTTGATTACCCTTTGGTCAAACGGTGGGATTTGGATATTAGCGATCTACGTTCAGCGGTGATCACTAATCGTCCGCAGTCGTTATGGCAGGCCCACAAAATAACCGTACAAGCGGTGTCTTTGTCCGTGCTGGTGTTGGGTAGCATCATTGTTATGCTTTGGGCCAATGTGCGTCAGCTGCGTCGTAGTGAGTCGGCACTAATGCGTCACCGCGCCATGCTCAAAGGGGTGTTCGACCAGAGTAATCAGTTTATCGCCTTGCTTGATGGCAATGGGATTCTGCTGTCAGGCAATTCCAGTTTTAATCAGTTGGTAGATGTAACTCGCCAATATCAGGCAAGACCGCTCTGGTTTTGGCCGATATGGCGTAACCCTGCACGCTTAGAGTCGCACCTAAAGTTAACTGAAACGACCCAGCCCCGGCGTTTTGAACTGTGTTTGAGTGAGGCGCACCGCGAAGTGATCTTGGATGTGGCGGTTAAAAGCTTTCCTGGTGAAGCTGGTCAACCCCGTATTCTGTTTGAAGCGCGCGATATTACCCAACGTAAGCACACCGAGGAGAAACTGCAACGCAGTGAAATTGAATACCGGATGCTTTACGAACAGCAACCGGTGATCTTGCTGACCGTCGATCAGCAAGCACGGATCCAATCTATCAACCAATATGCGGCAGAGCTTTTCGGTTACAACAAATCAAGCCTCCTTGGCCATAAAATCACTGAGTTGTATGCCGAGCAGCATGAGCCACCCCACCGAATGGTGCGCCGCCCACAAGACAATGACGAGCAACTTTGGCGCCGAGAGATCCCTTATCGCTCTAAAAAGGGCCAGACCTTGTGGGTGAGAGAAACGGTTCGTGCCATGCACACTCAGGCACAGATACTGGTGGTTGGCGAAGACATTACTGCGCACCGAGAGATGGAAAGCCAACTGATGTATCAAGCGCATCATGACTACTTAACCGGTCTCTATAACCGCAGTTATTTTGAACAGAAGCTGGCCGATGCCTTGGTTCAGGCCCGCGAAGACGATCAGTGCCATGCGATGTTCTATATCGATATGGACCAATTTAAGCTGATTAATGACACCGCAGGCCATGAAGCCGGGGATGAAGCGTTAAAGCAAGTGGCGTTGATTGTAAGTCATCACTTACCTTCTGGCGCGGTACTATCAAGGCTTGGGGGCGATGAGTTTGGCGTTTTGGTGTATCACTGTGATGCTACCCGTGCGGTGAGTTGGGGGAAATCATTGCTGGCAGCCTTGGCGCGAAGTGAGTTCTTTTGGCATGACAGCCGGATGCGGTTGGAGTGTTCCTTAGGGATCCGCTTACTGGACCGCACCGCCGGCTCTCCGCAGCAAGTGCATGCCCAAGCTGATACAGCCTGCTATGCCGCCAAAGATGAGGGGCGTAACCGGCTCCATCTTTATCATCCGGACGATGAAGAATTGAAACGTCGCGAGCAAGAAATGGCCTATGTCAGCCATATTCATGAAGCCATTGCCGCAGACCGCTTTGAAGTGTATGCACAGCGCATTGTGAATATTAGCGGCGCACCCCAGCGTAAGCTTTATATGGAAGTGTTAGTTCGGATGCGGGATACCCAAGGTGGCTGGATCTCACCTGGGCTATTTATTCCCGCGGCAGAGCGCTACAACATGGCGCATCAACTCGATACGGTGGTGGTGAAGAAAACCTTGGGCTGGTTCGCCGCGCATCCCGAGCACGTTGATAAGCTGGGTATGGTGTCGATTAATCTATCCGGCCGCTCCATTGCGCAAAAAGAGTTTGTGCAATTTTTGGTACACGCTATCAAAGACAGTGTGATACCCAGCCGACGCATCTGCTTAGAGATCACTGAAACGGCCGCCATCAGTAACATGACCAGTGCGATGGATTTGTTTTCACGTCTTAAAGCGTTGGGCTGCTTTATTGCACTCGATGACTTTGGTGCGGGTATCTCATCGTTTGGTTACTTGAAGCGTTTACCGGTTGATATCGTGAAAATTGATGGGCAATTTGTGCGTGACATTGCCAAGGACGACACCGATTTTGCGATGGTGAAAGCCATTAACGACCTTGCCAAGCAAATGGGCAAAAAAACCGTGGCTGAGTTTGTTGAAAATAGCGAGATTTTAGAGAAATTGCGTTTACTCGGGGTCGATTACGCACAAGGTTATCACTTTAGTGTACCAGCGCCGCTGGAGCAGCAAGTGAGAGGCTGGCCCGAGACACAGAACAGCGTGAAGGAAAAAATCCATCTCTGATATACTCGGCCAATCATTGGCTGTGGAGATCCAACGTGCAACTGACCCTTATCTGTGATGTCGCAGAGAAACAACAAGAATTTGAAAGGCTAACAAGTAAGTGGTCACTCACACATGAGGATGATTCGCCGTTTGCGCTGGTGATGACAGAGACACGGTTGGAGCTTCGCAAACAAGATGAGCCTAAATTAGGAGCGGTCTACGTTGATTTTGTCGACGGGGCGGTCGGTCATCGCCGTAAGTTTGGTGGTGGCAAAGGCCAAGCGATCGCGAAAGCGGTGGGATTAAATAAAGGCGTGACACCGCGTGTTCTTGATGCCACCGCTGGGCTTGGGCGTGATGGGTTTGTTCTTGCCTCGCTTGGCTGTGAGGTACAGTTGATTGAACGTCATCCTGTGGTGGCTGCGTTGTTGGATGATGGACTGCAGCGCGCTTATCAAGATGAAGAAATCGGTACTTGGATGCGCGCACGCATGACCTTGTTGCATGCAAGCAGTGCGCAGGCTCTCACCGAGATGGCGCAAACACCCGGGCTAAAGCGGCCTGATGTGGTTTATCTTGACCCCATGTATCCGCATAAAAAAAAGTCCGCGTTAGTCAAAAAAGAAATGCGTGTCTTTCAATCCTTAGTCGGGGCGGATACAGATGCGGATAGCCTGTTAGATCCCGCACTGGCACTGGCACGTAGTCGTGTGGTGGTCAAACGCCCAGATTATGCTGAGCCGTTAGCCGGCATGGTCCCCCATTCGAGCATTGCGACAAAGAAAAACCGCTTTGATATGTATATCAATGCAGCACTTACGGTGGATCATTAGGTGGCTAAGTCGCTGTGTAAGTGGCGTCGCGGAGACGTGGATGCTGAGTTAGAGCTGCTCGCGACGATTGTCTCGCCGCCTTGCGTGGCGTGCAGTAAATGTGCGCGTGTGGCCAGAGATAAAAGCTATCTGTGTCGGCCTACGCCTTTGCCTGCATCGTCTGAATCAGTGACGAAAAAGGTGAAGAAAAAAGCCAAGGATGAAAAGCTAACCAAAAAAGCCCTGAAAAAGGGCAAAAAGACGGCAAAAAGCAAAAAAGAGAAGAAAAAGGCGAAAGCCAGTAAAAACGCCTAGCCTGAAGGTAAAGGAACAGACTCCATGGTTACCCATGGAGTCTGCGGTGATTAATCGAGGCCTTTAACCATCAACACGGTCAACAGACCGGTGATAACGGAAACGATCAGGCCAGAAACGATTAACCAAGGCAACATATCCATCATGATTCGCACTCACTTCTATTATTGATATTGGGGGAAAAGCGAGCATGATTGGACCTGAGTTTTGCCACATCCACAATGTGCTAGACGCAGGCGGTTAAGCTTAGTAACGATTAGAAACAAGGTGATGACAAGCTAATCAACAAGCCCTTGTCGCTTGTAGGTGAATCACCGTTTTCAGTAAAAGGATTGAGCATGAGTGACAGCCACGGAAAGACAGATCACGACGCAAGCGTGTGGGACAAAGAGGAAGCCTTAAGTCGGTTGATGGATAGCCAAGCCTTGCTCGATGAAGCCTGTACCATCTTTGTCGAAGAGACTGAGGAGCAGCTTCCAGCCATGGCACAACAGATTGCAGCGGCAGATTTTGCTAACTTGGCACGTGAAGCGCACAAGCTAAAGGGTAGTGCCAGTAACCTAGCGGCGATTGAACTGCAACAACAAGCGTTAGCCTTGGAGCTGGCAGCAAAACAGGATAATGCTGATGCCGCGTCCGTGTTGTTGGATGATATCAAAGAAGGCTTGGCACGTTTTTGCGCGCAGTGGAGTAAATAAAAACGCCGAGCACAGTGCTCGGCGTTGCTCTTACCGATACCGAGTTTAGCGCATGGTAACAAATTCTTCTGAACCGGTCGGGTGAATCGCGACCACACTGTCAAAATCTGCTTTTGTCGCTCCCATCTTCATTGCCACGGCAAATCCTTGGATCATTTCATCGACGGTGAAGCCGATACCGTGAAGGCCCACGACTTTTTCATCGTCACCGGCACACACCAGTTTCATTTTACAAGGTTGGCGGTGCTGGGTGACGGCCGTATACATCGCAGCAAACGTCGAGGTGTAGACCTTGATATTGTCATCCCCATATTTGGCGCGCGCTTCGGGCTCGGTCAAGCCAATGGTGCCGATTGGCGGATGGCTAAATACCACGGTTGGGACGAGGTCATAGTCCATTTTTGCCTCGCTCTGGCCATTAAATAGGCGCTCCGAGAGCAGACGACCTGCTTTTACCGCCACAGGGGTGAGCTCAATGCCACCATCCATAATGTCACCGACACAGTAAATGCCCGGCACGCTGGTGGTTTGGTAAGGGTCTACTTTAATGTAGCCGTCCGCGGTGGTTTGTACATCGGTCGCGGCCAAATTGATCTTGTCGGTGGTTGGATGGCGGCCAATCGCCCAGATCAGTGTGTCTGTGTTATGCGTGGTGCCGTTCTCGAACGCAAGGGTCAGGCTGCCGTCGCTTTCTTTGGTGACAGAGACAGGCACCGACTGGGTATGCAGAGTTGGGCCTTCTTTTTCCATCACTTCGACCAAGGTGTCAGTCACCAAGGGGTCAAAGCTTCGCAGCGGACGGTCTTTGCGCACAAACAAGTGGGTATCGGACCCTAGCGCATGCAGTACGCCTGCGATTTCAACCGCAATATAGCCAGCACCGACCACGGCGACACGCTTAGGTTGTTCGGTAAGGGCAAAGAAACCATCTGAGTCGATGCCATGTTCAGCACCGGGAATGTTCGGAATCGTGGGGGTGCCGCCAACCGCAATCAAGATATGATCGGCGGTGTAGTGTTCGCCGTCTACCTCGACGGTTTTGTTATCGACAAAGCGCGCAAAGCCGTGAATGACATCAATGTTGTTTTTACCCAACACGTTTTCGTAGGCTTTGTGGATACGGCCGATGTAGGCTTCGCGGTTATTGATCAAGGTTGACCAGTCAAAGCCTTTCACTTCAACATCAAACCCATAATCCGGGGCATAAAGATTGAGGGCTTCGGCTACTTGCGCGCCATGCCACATCACTTTTTTGGGCACACAGCCCACGTTTACACAGGTTCCACCGAGGTGTTTTGCTTCAATCAGGGCGACTTTGGCACCGTGCATCGCGGCACGGTTGGCAGAGGCAATACCGCCGCTGCCGCCACCGATACAGATGTAGTCGAAATGCTTCGCCATGTCTTTCTCCATCTTATACGCACGAGCGTGCTTCTGGCTTTTGTTTCGTGGTCAGCTTGTCGCGTTTCAGGTCGCTTGTAAAGTGGCGCCGCGCTGACCATTGAGGTTGAGTGAATGTAAGCTTATCAAACCTGTGGTGTGGCGGCAGTCTCAGAATCATTTTGTAACGGTCGCAATCTGTATAAGTTGGAGTGCGGGGATTGAAAAGCGTTCTCTCAGACGGCATATACATGAGGTCACTTATCGTTTAGACGCGCGAACCACGGGCGTCTCGTCAGCAAAAAGGAAGGCATTATGTCCAACCCGCTACTTCAGTTTGAGGATTTACCTCCATTTTCAGCGATCAATCCAGAGCATGTTAAGCCGGCAGTGGACGCCGCAATTGCCGATTGTCGCCAAGCAGTCGAGCAGGCGGCTGAGCAAGCGTCGCCAAGTTGGGAGACGGTTTGTGCTCCGCTCGCCGAAGTCGAAGATCGTCTCAGCCGTTTATGGTCGCCAGTAAGCCATATGAACGCGGTAGTTAACAGCAAACCACTGCGTGAAGCCTACGAAAGCTGTCTGCCGCTGTTGTCGGAATATTCGACGTGGCGCGGTCAGCACAAAGGCTTGTATCACGCCTACAAAGCCATCAAAGACAGCGCGGACTTTTCATCACTCGATACGGCCCAGCAAAAAGCCATCACTGATGCGCTGCGTGATTTTGAGCTGTCTGGCATTGCGCTGCCTGCCGATCAACAACACCGTTTTGGGGAAATTCAAAAACGCTTGTCGGAGCTTTCCTCTTCGTTTAGCAACAATGTGCTGGATGCCACCATGGGGTGGAGCAAGCTGGTCAGTGATAAAAGTGAGTTAGCGGGCTTGCCCGAATCAGCGCTGAACGCAGCGAAAGCGCAAGCTGAGAGTAAATCTCAGCAAGGTTACTTACTGACCCTCGATATTCCTTCGTACTTACCAGTCATGATGTACTGCGATAACCAAGCATTACGTCAAGAAATGTATGAAGCTTTCTCAACGCGAGCCTCTGATCGTGGCCCGCAGGCCGGCCAGTGGGACAACACCGAGCTGATGAACGAGTCGCTACGTTTAAAATATGAACTGGCGCGCTTGTTGGGCTTTAACAATTACAGCGAGTTGTCGCTGGCGACCAAAATGGCAGAGAGCCCCGAGCAGGTGATGGGCTTTTTGAATGAGCTGGTTAGCAAAGCCCGTCCACAAGGCGAGCGAGAGTTCGCGGAAGTAAAAGCTTACGCCAAGCAAGAGTTTGGGGTGGAGACGCTGGCGCCTTGGGATATCCCTTACTACAGCGAAAAACTCAAGCAGGCGCGCTATGCGATTTCTGATGAAGCGCTACGTCCTTACTTCCCAGAATCGCGCGTGCTAAGTGGCCTGTTTGAAGTCATGAAGCGTGTGTTTGGCATGACGGTAACCGAACGCCAAGGTGTCGATACATGGCATAAAGATGTGCGTTTTTATGACATTCACGACAGTCAGGGCACGCTGCGCGGGAGCTTCTATTTAGACTTGTATGCACGTGAGAATAAGCGTGGCGGTGCATGGATGGATGAGTGTCGCGTTCGTCGCCGTAAAACAAATGGCGAGTTACAAACGCCGGTGGCGTACTTGACCTGTAACTTCAACCCACCGGTCGGTGATGATCCTGCGCTGTTTACCCATGACGAAGTTGAAACCCTGTTCCACGAATTCGGTCACGGCATTCACCACATGCTGACACAAGTCGAAGTGGCGGATGTCTCGGGGATCAACGGTGTGCCTTGGGATGCGGTAGAGCTACCGAGTCAGTTTTTGGAGAACTGGTGCTGGGAGCAAGAGGCGCTGAGCTTTATCTCGGGCCACTATCAAACCGGAGAAGCCTTGCCGGACGATATGCTAGAGAAGATGCTGGCGGCGAAAAACTTCAATTCAGCGATGGCGATGTTGCGCCAGCTCGAATTCAGCTTGTTCGACTTTAGCTTGTTCAGTCAATTTGACCCCGAGGTGGGTCCAAGGATCATGGAAACGCTCAACGCCGTACGTGAGCAGGTTTCTGTGGTGCCCACGCCGGAGTGGAATCGCTTCCCGCATGCGTTTGGGCACATCTTTGCGGGTGGCTACAGCGCAGGTTATTACAGCTACAAATGGGCTGAAGTGCTGTCGAGCGATGCCTACTCTCGCTTTGAAGAAGAAGGGATCTTTAATCGCGAAACCGGTGAAGATTTCCTCAACCATATCCTCAGTCGTGGGGGAAGCGAAGCGCCGATGGCGTTGTTTGTTCGTTTCCGTGGCCGTGAGCCAAGCCCTGATGCGCTGCTGCGCCACAGTGGTATTTCCGCGTAGTCACGCGACGATTGACCAAGTAAAAGCCCGCGCTAGGCGGGCTTTTTTGTGCTCAACGGGATGGGTGAGTGCGATTTAGGCACCGCCATCGGCGTGGGTGATCACGACCAGCGGTTGACCAAGGCTGGATTGACGCAAGGCTTCCTGCTCCAGCTCGGCACTCAGCAATGGGCTGGTATCCAGCAACGTGGTGTCTAAGGTTAAGGTGAGCGCATCACCGTCTGCACAAAGGCGACTGAGTGGCCGTACGCGGCTGTCTCGGCGGTGGCACAGAATCACCGCCAAACGCAGCAAACGCAGGAGGCGATTGGCACTTTGCGCTGACAAAGCATGTTGGCCATCAATGCGAACCAGTTGCTCACGATAGTAGCGAAGCAAGGTGGCAATCAGCTGCTTTTGGGCGCGCGTAAAGCCGGGTAAGTCGAGATGGGTGATCAAATAGGCCGCATGGTCGCCGTCTTGTTTAAAGCCAATGCTTAAGCCAATTTCGTGCACACAGGCTGCGGCATGAAGCAAGCTACTGGCGTGGGGCTCTGGCACCCAGTCAGGCGGGCATTGGTGAAGTAAGTCCAACGCCGTTTGTGCCACCGTCATGCCATGCGCTTCATCGAGCTGATAGCGAGATTGAATACTGGCGATGGTGCGCGCGCGTATATCGCTGTGGCGCATCGCGGTCATCATTTCATACACCAGACCTTCACGGAGTGCGCCGCCAGCCAGTGTCATGCTGGTGACATCCAAGCATTCAAAAATGGCGATCAGTATCGATAAGCCACTTGGGAAAACCAAGGCGCGTTCAAGCGTGAGGCCGTCAATGTCGAGTGCATCCATTTGACCGCACGCAATGGCTTGGTCGCGCAAACGATGGAGTTTTTCCAGCGTGATGACTTCGTCCATGCCTTGCGTGACCATGATTTCTTGCAAGGCTTGCACTGTTCCGCTGGCGCCTACGCAACAATCCCACCCGAGGGCGCGATAAGCGGCCATATGAGGCGCTAATTCCGCTTTAGCTCCGGCGATTGCGGCATCGAAAGCCGCTTGATTGAGAACACGGTCGGCAAAGTAGTCTTCAAGGAAGGTCACGCAGCCCATATTAAGGCTTCGCAGTAGCGCGGGCTCGAATTGTTGGCCAATGATCAGCTCGGTGCTGGCCCCACCAATATCCACCACCAAGCGTTTTCCTGGGCCGCCCGAGGTGTGGGCTACCCCTTGGTAGATGGTGCGCGCTTCTTCTTCACCAGAGATGATCTCGATGTTGTGGCCTAATAGCTGGTTTGCTTTGGCGAGAAACGCATCAGCGTTCGAGGCTCGGCGTAATGCGGCCGTCGCCACCACCCGAATATGATCGGCTTCAAAGTCTTGCAAGCGTTCAGCGAAAAGCGCGAGGCATTCCCAGCCGCGCTGCATGGCTTCGTCACTGAGCTGGCGTTGTGCGTTCATTCCCGCCGCTAGGCGGACTTTGCGCTTAATTTTGGCCAGTGTTTGCACACTGCCAGCCACTTGACGCACAACCAGCATATGAAAGCTGTTAGAGCCTAAATCAATCGCCGCATAAAGCGACGATGTGTGAGCGGTGGTTCCATCACGACGCATGGCGCGACCTTACCTCATAACTGCCGAATGTTATGCCGACTTTTGTGGGCGTCGACGTTGACGGTTGCGGTTGTTGCCGCTGTTGTTTTTGCCAGTATTACGACGACTGTTCACCTGACGTTTGGCTATCTTTTTCGGGGCCGGTAAATCCGTGAGCAGTGCGCTGCGATCAAATTCGCTGACTGGAATACTGTGTTCAATGTATTCTTCAATGGCGGGCAAATTGATGGCGTATTCTTCACAGGCAAAGCTGATGGAGCTACCACTGGCACCAGCACGACCGGTACGGCCAATGCGGTGCACATAGTCTTCAGCATCGTCGGGCAAGTCGTAGTTAAACACGTGGGTGACTTGCGGAATATGCAAGCCGCGCGCAGCGACATCGGTGGCCACCAACAAATCAATCTCACCTTTGGTGAATTGCTCGAGGATTTTCACCCGCTTTTTCTGCGGAACGTCACCAGTTAGTAGACCAACGCGATGATCGTCTGCCGCAAGGTGGGCCCAAATTGACTCGCAGCGATGCTTGGTGTTAGCAAAAATGATCGCGCGCTCCGGCCAGTCTTCTTCGATCAAGGTTTGCAGCAAGGGCATTTTTTCGTTGTTAGAAGGCTGGAAAAGCTCTTCTTTAATGCGATGGCCGGTTTTTTGTTCTGGCTCGATCACCACATGCTCAGGATTGGTCATGTGCTCGAAGGCCAGTTCTTGAACGCGATAAGACAAGGTGGCAGAAAACAACATGTTCAAGCGCTTGTTAGCCGCAGGCATACGGTTAAACAAGAAGCGAATGTCTTTGATAAAGCCTAAATCGAACATGCGATCCGCTTCATCCAACACCACTGCCTGAATGCCATGTAAATCAATCACTTTCTTCTTGTAGAAGTCGATGATACGGCCGCAGGTGCCGATTAAAATATCAACGCCTTGCTCAAGTGTTTGTTGCTGTTTGTCATAACCTTCGCCGCCATAGGCAAGCCCTGCGGTGATCGAAGTATGCGCAAGTAATGGTTCCGCATCGTTATAGATCTGAATGGCCAATTCGCGCGTAGGAGCTAATATGATTGCCCGTGGTTGGTTAGTTTTCCGTGACGCTGGTGCGTCAGTGGTTAACAAGTGATGAAACGTCGCAGCCAGAAACGCCAGGGTTTTGCCTGTCCCCGTTTGCGCCTGTCCTGCAATGTCTTGGCCGGTGAGCAGGACCGGCAATGCCTTTGCTTGGATAGGCGTACATTGGGTGAACCCTTTGGCCTCCAAGCTCTTGAGAACATCGGCGTGCAAGCCGAGCTCGGCAAATTTCTGCTCTGTGATATGCGTCATTTTCATCCGGATAGAATATCAGCTTAGGCTTGCAATACGGAAGCGAATCCAGTCAAATAGTGCCATTATTTACTGGTCGCAATTTAGCCAGTAACAAAAACATGTATTGGAGTAGAAGATGAGCGACAAAATTTTGCAGCTAACCGACGACAGCTTTGACGCAGACGTTTTAAATGCTGCAGGACCTGTACTGGTTGATTTTTGGGCAGAATGGTGTGGGCCATGTAAAATGATCGCGCCAATCCTGGACGAAATCGCCGACGAGTACGAAGGTAAAGTCACCATCGGAAAACTGAACATTGACCAGAACGCAGGTACACCGCCTAAGTTCGGCATCCGTGGTATCCCGACATTGCTGCTATTTAAAGATGGCGGCGTGGCAGCAACTAAGGTTGGTGCATTGTCAAAAACTCAGTTGAAAGAGTTCCTTGACGCTAACCTATAATGTTAAGACGGCCGCCACTGCCTCCCAGTGGCGGTTGTTTTTCTGTCAACTAGACGATACCCCATTTTGGTGCTACCTTATTGCACGGAAATTGTACTTCTGTTCATCTCTCGAACATGCCACTGGTCTCGACACGCTAACTAATTTCAGACCTCAACTTTGACAAACAAGACACTCACCACTATGAATCTTACCGAACTGAAGACTCAACCCGTCTCGACGCTGGTTGCGCTTGGCGAAAGCATGGGACTCGAAAACCTAGCTCGCTTGCGTAAACAGGACATCATTTTCTCGATCCTCAAACAGCACGCAAAAAGCGGTGAAGACATTTTCGGCAATGGCGTGCTGGAAATTCTTCAAGACGGGTTTGGCTTCCTGCGTAGCGCAGACAGCTCGTATTTGGCCGGCCCTGATGACATCTATGTGTCGCCAAGCCAAATTCGTCGCTTTAACTTGCGCACAGGCGATACCATCGCGGGTAAAATTCGTCCCCCTAAAGACGGCGAGCGCTACTTCGCGCTATTGAAAGTTAACCAAGTTAACAGCGACAAACCAGACAACGCCCGCAGTAAAATCCTCTTCGAAAACTTAACCCCTTTGCACGCCAGCGAACGTATGGTGATGGAGCGCGGAAACGGCTCGACAGAAGACATCACTGCCCGTGTGCTCGACTTAGCCTCGCCAATCGGTAAAGGTCAACGTGGTTTGATTGTTGCGCCGCCAAAAGCGGGTAAAACCATGCTGCTGCAAAACATCGCGCAAAGTATCGCTTACAACCACCCAGAATGTGAGTTGATGGTGCTGTTGATCGATGAGCGTCCGGAAGAAGTGACCGAGATGCAGCGCTTGGTGAAAGGGGAAGTGGTGGCATCGACCTTTGATGAGCCAGCAAGCCGTCACGTACAAGTGGCCGAAATGGTAATTGAAAAAGCCAAGCGTTTGGTCGAACACAAAAAAGACGTGGTGATCCTGCTGGACTCGATTACTCGTCTGGCGCGTGCTTACAACACAGTTGTACCGTCTTCCGGTAAAGTATTGACTGGTGGTGTCGACGCCAACGCCTTGCACCGTCCTAAGCGCTTCTTTGGTGCGGCCCGTAACGTGGAAGAAGGTGGTAGCTTGACCATTATCGCGACTGCGCTGGTGGATACAGGCTCGAAGATGGACGAAGTCATCTACGAAGAATTTAAAGGGACAGGTAACATGGAACTGCACCTGTCACGTAAGATTGCTGAAAAACGTGTCTTCCCAGCCATCGACTTCACGCGCTCTGGCACCCGTCGCGAAGAGTTGCTGACCAAAGCGGATGAACTACAGAAGATGTGGATCCTGCGTAAGATTGTCCACCCAATGGGGGAAATCGAAGGCATGGAATTCTTGATTGATAAGCTGGCCATGTCGAAGACCAATGATGAGTTCTTTGACGCCATGCGACGTCAAAACTCCTGATCCGGATCGTAATTGTGAAAAGCACTGTCTGCGGGCAGTGCTTTTTTATTGCCTATTGAACGCTGACTTCGCACAATGGTCTCACCCTACATGGATGTAGCCGGATTGCTACAAGTGGTACAGGATTGCAACGGATGGCAAGATGTTTTCGCGTGTTAGTGCTGATAGCATGCCTAGTCGTAGGCACAATGCCCAGCCGCGCAGCGGTCACGGAGGCGTCAACGCCGAGTGGACAAATCGTGACGCAGGCGTTTATTGATGGCTTATTAGAGACGCCTTCTACCCAGCAAGCCATGGCGATCGCGTTTCAGCGACAAATGGCTGATGATATTGACGGATTGCGTGCTCACCTACAAAGCCTGTCGCCGTTGATCCAAGAGGCGACCTTGTTCCGACTCCTTTCCACACCCACACGTTTGGATAACCCCGATTGGCGCACTTTCTTGCGCGATCTTAGTCACCAGCAACCGCATTTTTTATTACGTCATCAGCAAGACGGCTATTGGGTTACCACCCCCGCTTTCCACTATGCGGCCGCGGCACGTCAGCAATTAAACCGTTATCAGCACGAGCAACTGACCCAAGAGCTCGGCATGTTATTAAGCTATCGCCAGTTGGTGATTGCTGATTGGGTGAAACCTGACGGTGCAGATTATGCGCGGCGCCGTGATGCCTTGGTAGCGATGATTGGTGACTATGAGGCCAATGGTTTGGCCTATTTGGCCGAGCAATACCTGCATGACCCACGATTACTCTGGCTGCCTGACAACGCGATCTTGGCGGTGCTTGCTGAGAAAACGCAGCATCCGGAACTGTACGCCCGATTATGGCGTGTATAGCTTAGAGGCCTTACATGCCTTGAAAGGACAGGTGAGTGATAGCTTTTCGGTGAGCCAAATGATGGCAGCGGCGAGAAATCCCTCTTTGCGCGACACTGCGATTCGCCAGCTTGCCAGCTTGTCACCGTTGCCAGCGCCGGTTGCTGATTTTCTCGTGGCACAGTTGTCATTGCGCCAAGGTGATCAGGTAGCGCAATTGCTCGTCGGGGCGGGTAAAGGGGAATGGCTAACCGGCTTACAAGCCGAGTTGGGTCCGCTAGGCCGTCAGCACATTGCATCTGCGTTGTCGTCGCGCTAATGTCACCGCTTCACCGATCCGGATACCGGTTTGCTTGGTATCATTAAGGCGTTTATTAACCCGTTGAGCCTGATATGAAATTTTCCGATCTGCGCGATTTTATCGATTATCTTGAAGCCCAAGGCGAGCTCAAACGCATCGCCCAACCGGTGGACCCTGATCAGGAGATCACCGAGATATGCGACCGTACCCTACGAGCGGGCGGTCCGGCGTTATTGTTCGAAAACCCGATTGGCTATGAGATGCCCGTGCTTGCCAACCTCTTTGGAACCCCAAAACGCGTTGCGATGGGCATGGGGCGTGAGGATGTGCTTGAGCTGCGAGAGGTGGGTAAACTGCTTGCCTACTTGAAAGAACCTGAGCCGCCCAAAGGCTTTCGAGATGCGCTCGATAAACTGCCCGTGTTTCGTCAAGTGCTCAATATGCCAGCGAAAACCGTGCGGCGTCCGCGTTGCCAAGAGGTGGTGCTGAGCGGCGATGAGGTCGATCTGGATAAAATTCCGGTGATGCGCTGCTGGCCCGGTGATGTGGCACCCTTGCTGACTTGGGGGCTGACCATTACCCGCGGACCGAATAAAAAGCGACAAAACCTTGGCATTTATCGTCAGCAAAAAATCGGCAAAAACAAAGTGATCATGCGTTGGTTGGCTCATCGCGGCGGCGCGTTAGACTTGCATGATTGGATGCAAACCCATCCTAATGAACCGTTTCCGGTGACCGTGGCTTATGGCGCTGACCCTGCCACCATTCTCGGGGCAGTGACACCGGTGCCTGATACCTTATCGGAATACGCGTTTGCTGGCTTATTGCGCGGCAGTAAAACCGAAGTGGCTAAGTGTATCAGCAACGATTTGGATGTGCCGGCCAGTGCGGAAATCGTGATGGAAGGTTATATCGATCCCAATGAATATGCGGATGAAGGGCCGTATGGCGATCATACCGGTTATTACAATGAGGTTGAGCGTCACCATGTGTTCACTGTGACGCATCTGACCATGCGCAAAAAACCGATTTACCATAGCACCTACACGGGGCGTCCACCGGATGAACCTGCCGTTTTAGGCGTGGCACTTAACGAAGTGTTTGTGCCGATTTTGCAAAAGCAGTTCCCAGAGATTGTCGATTTCTACCTACCGCCTGAAGGCTGCTCATATCGCATGGCGGTGGTCACCATGAAAAAACAATACCCCGGTCATGCCAAGCGGGTGATGATGGGCGTGTGGTCGTTTTTGCGTCAGTTTATGTACACCAAGTTTGTGATAGTGTGTGACGATGACGTCAACGCACGTGATTGGAATGACGTCATTTGGGCGATTACCACGCGTATGGATCCCGCGCGCGATACCGTGATGGTGGAAAATACCCCTATCGACTCGCTCGACTTTGCTTCACCTGTGGTGGGGCTGGGCTCGAAAATGGGCCTCGATGCCACCAACAAATGGCAAGGGGAAACCGATCGCGAGTGGGGCACGCCCATTGCTAAAGACCCAGACGTGGTTGCGCGCATCGACGCGATTTGGGATGAATTAGGGATCTTAGACTAATCCTATTGGAATGCGCTAGCATTCACCGTTAACGATAAAAACACAGCCCAAGGCGGTAGTGATGCCGCCTCTTATAACCTCATCGGCTGTAGCAAAACGAACAGAGGAACAGAATGTCGATACTATGTGAAGTGACAGCCGTTGAGCCGTTGGCGTGTCACACCTACCGCATTGTCCTGAAGCCGCAGCAAGCGGTGCGTTATCAGCCAGGGCAATACGTGATGGCGGTGATGGACGAGAAAGATAAGCGCCCGTTTTCGCTGGCAAGTAGCCCTTGTCGTCAAAATGGCGGTGAACTCGAGCTGCACGTTGGTGCGGCGGACGAGAATCCGTTTGCGTTAGAAGTGGTTGAGAAAGCCAAAGCCGTACTAGAAAGCGGCGAAGCGGGCTTTGAAATTACTGAGCCTGCCGGTGATGCTTGGCTGCGAGAGAGCGATCGTCCCTTGCTACTGATTGCTGGCGGGACCGGTTTTTCTTACGTGCGCAGCATGGTCGATCACTGTATTAGCCAGAAGATACAGTCGCCGATCTTTATTTATTGGGGCGCCCGAACCCCTTGTCAGCTTTATGCCCATGACGAGATGCAAGCATTGGCGGAACAGCATCCGCACATTACCTTTATGCCTGTCGTGGAGCAAGCTGAAGGCGAGTGGCGCGGTAAAGTAGGCAATGTGTTAGAAGCGGTGATGGAAGATTTTGTCAGCCTTGGCGCTTATGACATTTATATCGCGGGCCGTTTTGAAATGGCAGGTGTGGCACGCGACATGTTCTGTAAAGAGCGCGGTGTGAGTCGTGATCATCTCTACTCAGACGCGTTTGCCTTTATCTGATTGAGCCTTCTTTATCGGCTAAGTAAACAGGCAGGGATTTCCCTGCCTGTTTTGTACTTGGGTGACTGAGGTCTTGGGACGGCCTACCTACCGCTGGGCGGCACCCCGCTGGGCGGCATCCCGCTGTGCCTCGACGCGGCGCTTTACCCAGGTTTGGTTAAACCACAGCGCGGCTAAAATCAGTATCCCACCGCTGAGTAGCGGCAGAAGATCCGCATCGCGGTTCCAAATCAGCACGTTCACCACAATTCCGGCTGGGATCAGCGCATTGTTCATCACCGCGAGTGCCCCCGAGTTGACCTGCGTAGCGCCTTTGTTCCAAAAGAAATAGCCCAGCCCTGACGCGATAGTGCCTAGATAAATTAATACACCCCACTGGGTTGGCGTAGCAGGCAGTTTGTCGCTGTTGCCCAACAGTGCAAAAGCCAGCACGCCCACCACTAAGGCGCCAAGATAAAACCAACCGAAGACCGCATGTTGGGGAAGGGGCGTTTGCTCCTTCTCAATCAGATATTTGTAACCGACTTGGCCAATCGCAAAGCAAAGGTTCGCACCTTGTACCACCAAAAAGCCAACCAGAAAGTCTGGATTGACGGTGGCGTAGCGGATCACCACGGCGCCGAGCACCGCTATCGCAGCGGTGACCAGATACCACGCGCTAAACTGACGCTTCAAGGCATCGTAAATTAAGGTGACGTAAAGCGGGGTAAAGACGGTAAATAGCAGCACTTCTGGCACTGACAAGAATAGGAAGGACTGATAGAAGAAGCAGTACATGATGCCTAGCTGACATGCCCCGACCAGCATCAGTTGAGCGGCAAAGGCCGGTCTTACTTGGCGAGGGCGCAAGAAGGGTAAAAATACCAGCCCGGCGAGTACAATCCGCATCAGGACCGCGAAATAACTGTCCACTTGGCCGGCGATATACACGCCAATCAAACTAAATGAAAAGGCCCACAGCAGTGTGACCCCGCTAAGATACCCCATGACTCGGTTCCTTCGATATCGTAAATAAAAAGGCAGTGTACTGTTTCATCGCGGGGACGCAATTGGTTCGCTGAACACAGTGCAATAAGGTCAAAAAAAAGGCGGAGTGACCGCCTTCATCGCCATGTGTGACACCAGAGACTAGTCGCGGATCGGCACCATCAACAGATCGACCGGTGTTTTGTTGAGCAGCTGCTTGGTCGATGAGAGCAGTGAGCTCCAAAAGTCTTGGTGATGGCCAACGACAACCAAATCAATTCCCATGTTTTGAATCGATTCTGTGATCTCTTCAGCAAGGTCGCCGCTGCTAACCAGGGTATGAGTCACTGGCACCTGTGCGTTGCCCGCCAGTTGATTCAGTTTGTGCTGAGCTTCTTCAATGACGCGGTTACGCGATTCGACCAAATTAATATCGATAAGTCCGGTATAAAGCTCGGCGTAATTCACATCGATGTGGACCAGCGATAATTTCGCGCCGACAGCTTGGGCAAGAGAATCGGCTTTGGCAACCAAACGTTCGCTGTCTTCCGACAAATCAACAGCAACCAAAATATGCTTATATGACATAGAGTTATCCTTTTTATGTGAGGTTGTCATCGCAGTCTAGCGAGCTTGCGTATTAAAAACAGTCACTGCGATCGCATTCCGATTAAGAATTCGACAATGATGTTTGTCATAAATTCGGCAGATGACTCGGCACCACACACGTTTGTCGGCGATATCCGCTTGAAAAGGGACGTGCTGCTGGTCAGAATGACAGCTAACCCCAAATAAAGAGGACGTTTTATATGTTAGCACCCGCCATGGTTGACAGGCTCAATGAGCAGATCAATTTGGAGTTTTTCTCATCAAATCTATACTTACAAATGAGTGCTTGGTGTGAAGACAAAGGATTTGAAGGCGCTGCGCGATTCCTCCATAAGCACGCGCAGGAAGAAATGCAGCATATGCAGCGTCTTTTCACCTACGTGAGCGAGACTGGTGCGATGCCTATTTTGGGCTCAATCGACGCACCGCGCCACGAGTTCGCATCATTGGGCGAAGTGTTCCGTGAAACCTATCAACACGAGCGTTTAATCACGGAAAAGATCAATAGCCTAGCGCACGTTGCGTTTACGACTCAGGATTACTCGACCTTCAATTTCCTGCAGTGGTACGTGGCTGAGCAGCACGAGGAAGAAAAGCTGTTTAAAGGCATACTCGATAAGATCGAGTTGGTGGGCGAAGATGGCAAAGCCTTGTTCTTTATTGATAAAGACTTGTCTGCCATGGCTCAAGAGGACTCATCGTCAGTGATGGACGGCACCGCAGGGCTGTAAGTTTATCTTTCTCCCTCGGCCGCCTCACTGGGTTGCGGAGGGAGATGTATATGAACGGTGATATCCTAATTGTGGCAGTGTTTACCGTCACATTGGTTAATTTTGCGCGCTACTTGTCTTCACTACGCGCACTGGTTGTGATGTTACGCGACGCCAATCCATTGCTTTATCAGCAAATTTGTCGAGGAGATAACAACTTTTTCTCACTCTCACCCCAAGGCGATATTTCTCGTCAAAAGCGCCTGTACCAGTACATTCGTAGCCAAGAGTACTTGCACCATCATGACGAGCTGTTTGTGGGTAAGTGCAACAAAGTTCGTCACCTGTTTATGCTCAATGTGGCATTGTCCGGTGCCTTGCTCGCGACCTTTTTTCTTGTCGCTTTTGCGGGCTGGTAAGCGAACGCTCTCATATCCAACAAAATGCTGACTCAGGTCAGCATTTTTTTTGTTAGGCTGACAACATTCTGAGAAAAACCGTCTGTTGAGGAAAGCATGCAAAGCCTGATTGACTGGTGGCAGACCCTACATCAAGCCGCCGCGTGGGAATGGATTTCCGATGTGGTCACTTTAACTGGCTTTAGTGCTATCGCGTGGGCGATTTGGCATGTACTGGTGGGGCGACTTAAAGCGCTGGCGGAAAAGACCATTACCCGCTGGGACGATATTATTTGGCCGGCTATCGATACACCGCTAAGTACGCTGATTTGGCTATGGCCTGCCTCGCACTCCATTGAAATTATCATTGACAATACCGCTGGCGATGTCTCGCTCAGTTGGCTCACCTTGGTGCAAGACTTGGTGGTGGTGTGGGTGGTCATTTGGATTTTGCTGCGCTTGGTCAACAGTGGTGAAGAAGTCATGATTGAAACCGGCAATCGTGATCACACCACCATCAACACCATGGGTAATGTGCTGCGTGCGCTGTTTGTGTGCGTGGGGATTATTTCCCTGCTGCAAAGCCTCGGGGTCAGTGTTTCCGGCCTACTGACCGTTGGTGGGGTCGGGGGTTTAATTGTTGGTTTTGCCGCCAAGGACTTGTTGTCGAACTTTTTTGGTGGGGTGATGATTTACTTTGATCGCCCATTTAAAGTGGGCGACTGGGTACGCTCCCCCGATCGCAACATTGAGGGCACGGTGGAAAAAATTGGTATTCGCATGACGGTGGTACGCACCTTTGATTTGCGCCCTTTATACGTGCCCAACTCGGTATTCAGTAACGTAGTGGTGGAAAACCCCTCGCGGATGCTGAATCGCCGCATTTATGAAACCATCGGACTGCGCTATCAAGACGCCGATAAAATCAGCGCGGTGATTGATGATGTCTATGCCATGCTTGAAGCCCACCCAGACATCGAGACCCGACAAACCTTGATTGTGAACTTCAACAGCTTTGGGCCACACTCGCTCGATTTCTTTATTTACACCTTCACCAAAACGGTGAACTGGCAACGTTATCACCGCGTGAAGCAGGACGTACTACTGCAAGTGATTGGTATTATTCATCGGCACGGTGCGGATATTGCCTTCCCAACCCGTACGTTACATATGGACCCCGGTATGATTGAGCAACACGCAGGTGCCATGATGGCACCGCCTGAGGTGCAGGCGCGTTAAAACACGCTTGCCGCTCACGTGCGGGCTGCTACAATGCCGCTCCCACAGGGTGAGCAGAGAATAAACAGGTAAGCGTGTGACTGAGTATGATGTAATTGTGATTGGCGCCGGTGCGGCAGGATTGATGTGTGCGGCACAAGCTGGCCAACGTGGCCGCCGTGTTTTGGTGGTGGACCATGCCAAAAAACCGGGCCGCAAGATCCTGATCTCGGGCGGCGGGCGCTGCAATTTCACCAACTATGACGTCACCGCCAATAACTTCTTGTGTGAGAATCCGCACTTCGTCAAATCCGCATTGGCGCAATACACCCAATGGGACTTTATTGGTCTGGTGGCCACCCATGGTGTGGCCTATCACGAGCGTGACCACGGCCAGCTATTTTGTGATGACAGCGCTAAAGATATCGTTAACCTGCTATTGGCCGAATGCGACCAAGCCACCATCAGTCAACGCTATCGCTGTGAAGTGCATGATATCGAGCAAGAAGAAACCGGCTTTCGCCTCAAACTCAATGGTGAGCCAGTACGCTGCCAGTCGTTGGTGGTCGCCACGGGCGGCCTTTCGATGCCCAAGCTTGGCGCCACCCCCTTTGGTTACCAGCTTGCCGAGCAATTTGGCCTAAAAGTGCTGCCCACTCGCGCCGCCTTGGTGCCGTATACCTTGCACCAAGAAGACAAAACGCGCTTTGCCGATATTTCCGGGGTGTCGGTGCCATGTTCGATCACCACTGAGTCTGGGGTGTGCTTTACCGAGAATCTGCTCTTTACCCACCGCGGCTTATCGGGGCCAGCGGTATTGCAAACCTCCTCGTTTTGGCAGCCGGGCGAAGCGGTCACCATCGATTTACTCCCTAGTGAGTCGCTAAAAGACGTGCTGGTGGCGATGCGTGATAAGCATCCCAACCAAACCTTAAAAACCTCACTGTCTCGCCTATTCCCCAAACGCTTGGTCGAGGTCTTGATTGCGCGCGATAGCTTGCCGGATAAACCGCTCAAGCAGCTCGATGACAAGCAGCTTGATAGGCTTCATCACTACTTTCACCAGTGGTCAATTGCCCCAAACGGCACCGAAGGTTACCGCACCGCAGAAGTGACGCTTGGTGGGGTAGATACTCACGCAATTTCCTCGAAAACCCTTGAAGCGCGAGATATTCCCGGCCTGTATTTTATCGGTGAAGTGCTAGATGTCACCGGCTGGCTCGGCGGCTATAACTTCCAATGGGCCTGGAGCTCCGGCTGGGTAGCTGGGCAGTATGTGTGAATGTGCTGTTGTTTTGGTTCTACATATCCACTTTCGATATTGTTGAACCATTTTCCTTGTTAGCCGTGATATAGACTCTATTCGTTGAAAGAATGGGATTCGTATGAGTAGAACCCTCTCCGTCAACTCTTCTTGCTAGCAGTTGTCAATGAAAGAGGTGAGGGTTTCTGTACACATGTCGTGATTGTGAGCTTATTCTCATCGCTGATTATAAATTGTATTTGCTCGATGCTGCACATAGGGGCAAAAAAGAAAAACCACCAATTTGTGCTTGGTGGTTACGAGGGGAATTTGCCTATGAAGCCGTGCGGAGTCAATGATAGCTTTTGCGATGCTTGGTTATTCACTCGGCACTAGCTCCAAACGTATTAAGGCCGGCTTTTACTTAATATTCACACTAAAAAGGCTCGTCGCCTCTATCGGCTTTGATGAACGGCTTGGTGTGTTCAGCGGTGAAACCTTCTTCGTAGTCTTTGCCATACCATATATAAATAGGTGTCATATCGACTAACGTGTGGTGAACTGGCTCAAAATTATTATCCATTAGGACGGTGTATTGCGTTTGTGCAATAACGATTTTTTGGCCGGTTTTCTTTACTTCAAATGCAGCCCCAGGGATGAACACGAAGTGGTATTTTTTGCCAACCATATTTCGCGCTTCTTGTGCGTCAACAGCAATAAAACTCACGGCGCGCTTCGTTTCACCTAATCCTTTTTGAGCATAAGTGATCGGATCGAACTTGGAATTCGCGGAATGATGCGAGAATTGAGCGTTATAGCCGTATGGGTTGTAGTTTGTAATAAGGCTTGACATTAAAGAGACATTTTTTTCTACATTGTCAGTAAACCCTCTAAAATCAGTAGATAATAGTAGGTCTTGTTTCTCGGTCAGTGAGCTACCAAACNGCTATATGTTTTGTTGACAATGGTGTATCAATTGCTGCGACGGCAACTCCGCGTAAAATTTGTCGATTATATTTAGAGAAGCTTATGTCATCAGAAATATGGCTGTTATAAAGATTGTTTGTTGATAAGACGGCAATCTCCTCTAGAGGCTGTTCAATTGCCCCTTTTTCTAAAAGCCAAGGACTATCCAGCGCGACAACGAAACCTCCCCAGTCTCCATAGTACATTTCAGGTGTCAGTTTAAACTCTAAAGATAGATAACGTGGCTCCAACTGTAGTTCGATTATTTGCTTTGCAGCTGAATATAAAGCTTGATCAAGATACTGCCCCTTACCCTGAAACGCATCTTCTTGGACGTTGACATGTGTCGTTGTATCGATGATTTCTTGAACTGTCTCTACTGTCATGGGGCGTGAAGCTAATGCTGCTTCACGCTGCTCTTGATAAGTAGACTTGCAAGCCGTTAAAGATAGGGAGGCGAGCAGGATTAGTGTTTTGTATTTCATATGTTCCTCAAAAAGTGAAAAGCATAGTGTCACACGTCGTTGACAGTTGGTGGTTAAAAGTGCCATCGACGAGTTTGACGACCATCATAGCACGTTGATTAAATTTAAAATGTTGTTGAGATTACAACCTTGGTTGTGGAGGTTTTGTGCGATAGGCCGATAGACTGCTTTGCTTCTCTGTGTTGTTTGCAACAAACTGCATATCATAAGCGATGGTTGGTTTATGTGATCTTTATTCTAAATATTCTCTAGTTGACTGTTTTTTGTCTAAAAAATGGCAATCTTTCTTGCGCGCTGTTACATTAGCGCGCGCTTGCCATGTCGGATAAAAATTATCCGGCGCTGTGAACCCGCGACGCGCAGGATGGGCTCGCGGTACCCTAGGGACGGGGTGACGGCTGTTCACTATTGCTACCTCGGTTATCGGGGAGTTTGGAATTAACCTGTCGTTGCTTTGAGAGCCGTTCCCATGCAGTTATCACTAAAACAAAAATTAATTGGGGCATGCTTATCTGCTGTATTGCTGATGGCCGCCTTTCTCACCTGGCTTGCTGTAAGCCAAATTCAAGCCCAAACCCAGTCGAGCATCTATAGCCGCGTCAGTGGTATCGCCGATGCGGCGACCGAGTCGATCAGCGGTTGGGTGCAAATCCGTGCTGATATCACCAGTGCCTTTACCGATTACACCAGCAGTAGCCATCGTGTGAGCTATTTACAGCAAGCGCGTGAGGCCGGTGGGTTTGACGATATCTATTATGGTACTCCCCAAGGCGCCATGTATCGCTCGCGCCCAGAACGCAACCGCGATGATTATGACCCTCGCGCCCGCCCGTGGTACAAGCAAGCCGTGAGTGCAGGTAGCCCGATTATTACCACCGCCTACAGTGATGCGATTACCGGTGCGATGCTGGTGACCTTGGCCGAGCCGGTGCGTCGTAACGGCGAATTAATCGGTGTGGTGGGCGCAGATGTGTTGATTGACCAGCTGATCCGTGACGTGACCCAATTAAAAGTGGGCAAAAATGCGAACGCGATGCTGTTAGGCGCCGATGGCACTTTTCTCGCCCACAAAGACAAAGCGCGCTTGCTAAAACCGTATCGTAGCCTGTCTCCTGAGCTGAATGAAAACCGCGTGCGTCAGGCGTTGGCACAGCAATCGCTGGTGGAACTGCCTGTCGATGGGGTTGATAAACTGTTTTATTTTGCCTCGGTTCCTAACACTGATTGGGTACTGGCCATTGAGCTGGATAAGCGCACCGAATACGCCAGCCAGCGTGATACCTTGTTCAATCTGGTGCTAACCGCGGTGGTGATCACTTTGTTGGTGGCCGGTGCCGTGACGTGGTTGATGCACGTGTTGTTCCGTGACTTGCTCAATGTGTCCGCTGCGCTAGAAGAAATTGCCTCCGGTGAAGGGGACTTAACCCAGCGCCTTGAGCCACACAGCAATGATGAAATTGGTAAGCTCGCCAACAACTTCAACCGCTTTGTCGGCAACATGCACACCATGGTGTCGCATTTGCGCCAGTTGTCTGGCTCGCTCAAACAACAAGCCGAGCTGACCGCGGCACAAGCCGAAGAGCGCTCTACCCGTATTGGTCATCAGCAAGATGAAATCAATATGGTAGCGACCGCTATCCATGAAATGGCCTCGGCGACCCAAGATATTGCCGGCAATGCCGATAACACCGCGCGCACCGCCCAAGAGACCGAAAGCGTCGCCAACGATGGCGGTCAGCAAGTGGAGCAAAGTAAGCACTCGATCACCGAGCTTGCCCGTGAAGTGGAAGCGGCGACCGGTGTGATTGGCGAGCTCGACCAGCATGCGCATAGCATTACTAGCATCTTGTCGACCATTCAAGAAGTGGCCGAGCAAACCAATCTGCTGGCGTTGAATGCCGCGATTGAAGCAGCACGCGCCGGTGAGCATGGCCGTGGCTTTGCGGTAGTGGCCGATGAGGTACGGATTCTGAGCCAGCGCACCCATGCTTCAACCACCGAGATTCAGCAGATGATTGATACCTTGCAGCAGGCGACTGGTCGCGCGGTGACCATGATGCAAGACAGCCAGCAGCGTGCTCATGCCAGTGTAGAAGATGCTAGCGCGGCGAACGAAAGCTTGAGCCAGATTGTCGCGGCGGTGAGCCAAATTAGCGATATGGCCACCCAAATTGCCTCGGCAGCGGAAGAGCAATCGAGCGTCACCGCGGAGATCACCCGTAACTCAGAGGGCATTCGCGATGTGTCTAATGAGCTATCGACCGAAGCGGATGAAGCCGCGCGTCAAGCCGCGACGTTATCCGAGCTTTCTCATAGCCTCGAGCAAGAGATCAGCCGCTTTAAGCTGTAGCCCATAAACGACGTAAACGCCGAGCATGGCAGCGCGCTGTGCTCGGCGTTTTTTTGTTCACGCGTTTGGCGTCAGCACCTTGGGGGCGGGGAGTGGTGTAGTGTGATGGTGGCGATCGGCCTCGTAGCTCTCCATAAAATGGGCAAGAAAATGGTCCAGCTGCGTGGCGGCGTTTGCGTCGCCTTGGCTTCGTAGTAATGCACTCACCGCTTCACTGGTACACAGGTGTCCCGGTGGCTGGTTGCGCCTAAGCGTATATTGCGAGGCGGCAGTCGACGGCAAACTGACCCGCGGCAGACGATGGAGCCACGGGCTTTTATTGAGCATTTTTCGCGCCTGCTGCCAGGTTGCATCCAGCACCACAAACTGTAACGGCGCGCGAGGTGCATTGGTGGCGGCTAACGCCTCCGCGCGAGAAACTGACCTATCCGCGCAAGAGACAGACCGAACCGCGTCAGCGAATAGTCTATCGGCGGGGACGGCATCGTCACTGGGAAACAACAACCAAGGTGACACATCACCGCGCGCCCAGCTGTCGAGCAAGGCTTGCGGTGGTTGTTTGCGTTGCCAAATCTCTACCTGAGTGTGGGGTAGCGCCGCTTTAACCAGTTTGCCGGTGTTGGATTGGCGCGCCGCTTCGTTTTCGTGCATCACCAGCACGCATTGCAATTGGCTTTCTAGCGGCCAATAGCAGTGACAGATACAGTGATAGGTAAAACCGCACTGGCGGCAGGGCGAACGGGCCATCAGACTCTCCTCAAGGTGTCAGGTTGCTATTGTGCGCAAGTCCGACAAGGAATGCGAGCCCGCGTGCCACGGGCACGCGCGTCTGCGTTATTCTTCTCCCAATACCACGCCTTGCTGGGTGGCATAGATGCCATCGGCAAATAATGCGGTGTCTGAGCCATCCGGTTTGGGCGCGCGAGGCGCGGAGCTCGGGTTGAGTGGATAACGCTGCCCATCAAATCGCATCACATGGTGGCCGGCAGGCGCACCGCCACCACCGACCGGCACGACCAAATCATGCCAACCCTGGCTTTGGCTGCGAGCTAATAAAAGGGGCACATGCACCAGTGTCATGCGGCTATTAAACTGCCAGCCTTGCGCCTCGCCCTTAAACACCAATAAGGTGCAGCCGCCACTGCCACAGCTGTCGGTTAAGACCAATAGCTCAGGTTGCCCGTCTTGATTAAGGTCGTGGGTAAGCCAGCGATAAGTGAGTGGGCCGGCTTGACCGTTATCGCGAAGGTAGTCTCTGAGTGCTTGTTCAACGCGTGGGTTTTTCTCGGCGCTGCCTTTAACGCCGGTTTGGTTCGATACGTCCACGGCATCCCCGACTTTGAGCCTTAGCGTTAACCCGTCATGACCCAGTGAATAGGTGTTGCCATTAAAGGTTTCCTCGGAGGCGGTGAGGGTAAACCCGTTGCGTGTATATATGCGCTCAGACACTACCATTTGCTCACCACTGCGGGTAGTGAGCACTTGGACTTGATTCTCCCCGACCGGCTGCCAAACCCCGGTTTCTTTAGTCACCGTTTCCCCTTGCGGGTGGTAGGTGGTGATGGCGCTATGATCAGGCAGCAAGGTAAGCTGTGTGGTTAAAACCGGCTGACCGGGACTTTGACTTTGCCCTTGATATTCGCCCGCCCAATGCTGCGAGTGATCATACGAGGGCATCAGAGCACAGCCTTGGTAGGTGCGTTGGGACGTTTTCAGGGTCGCGCGCCAACCGTACAAGGTGGTATCACTTTGCTGGCAGCCAGTTGCGGTTAGCGTTAATGCGGCATTGCGCGCACGGAAATGGGCGGTGCTGTCATCCATCTGCTTTCCTGTCAGCGGTACCTCTTGGCTATCCCCGTCGCTTTCCCACGCCATATTATGTTCGCCAACGGCGGCGGACCACATGCGTGGTGATTGTCCGTCCGCCAAGACGGCGTGGCGGGGTTGCGCGCAGCTATTGAGTTCGGTAGTGACTAGATTGATACGCGTCATGGTGACTGACGCAGGGTAGTCCGCGCTAAAACCGCGGCTTTCCACTGGGGTAAAGAAGCCTTCAAATTCACCATACACAGGCCCACCCAGTTGATCGAGTGCCGTGCGTTGCTCATGGCTTAAGTTCAGCCAGTATTGCTTTTGACTGCCACAGGGTGTGAAGCTGGCCGTTTCAGGGCTGACAGAGACCATACCACTGAGCATAAACGGGGCCGGTGTATGGCTGAGCCCTGAGTCTAGCGTGTCACTGCGATGCCCCAGTTCAATAGGGCCTTTCGATGAGGTACAGCCGACTAACGTGAGTAGGCTAGCGGTGGCGATCACCAGTAAGCGATGGGGACGTTGCACACGACACTCCTTGTGAATAATGGGCTCGTGCCAGACTTGCACCGACACACACTGACGGGCAAGATTGCCGACAACTGTATCGAGTGAGAGTGAGCCAACATGGGTTATTGGTTATTTAAAACAGAGCCAGATACGTTTTCGATAGACACCTTAAAGCAGCAAAAGGTTTCATGCTGGGAAGGGGTGCGCAATTATCAAGCGCGTAATATGTTGCGTGATGAGGTTAAGGTAGGCGATCAGGTGTTGATTTACCATTCCTCTTGTAAGCATGTTGGAGTGGCTGGTGTGGCGACCGTGACTCGCGAGTGTTATCCCGACCATACCCAATTTGAGCCAGACAGTGGCTACTTTGACCCTAAAGCCACGCTAGAAGCCCCGCGTTGGTTTATGGTGGATGTGGCGTATCAGCGTCATTTACCGTTGATTACGCTGGCGCAGATGAAGCAAAACCCTGCGCTGGCTGAGATGCCGTTGGTGAAAAAAGGTAACCGGCTGAGTGTGATGCCGGTTACCGCAGCGCAATGGCAGGCCATTCTGACGATGGCGGGGGAGTCGTGCATCGTCAGGTGACATCCTTGGCTCACAGTGTGAGCTAACCGCTTAGGATTGTGGTGCGAGCAGGTGCGCGTTTAGGTAGCGCGCGACTGCCTCATCGGCGTGGCTTCCAATAATCGCGTTGTCCGACAAGGTGGCTTTGACGCGCGCTTGGGCGGTAGCCATCACCAAGCCTCGACCGGCGGCGCGCAGCATCTCGACATCGTTCATGCCATCGCCAAACGCGACACAGTCGGCCAGATTGAGCTGATGACGACGCGCGACTTCCTCGAGTGCGGCTCCTTTGGACACCCCATTGCCCATCACTTCCAAGCAGAAGGGAGTCGAGAAAGCGATACTGATGCTATCGCCGTATTGCGACAAAAACTGATGCTCATATTTGAGTAAGTGGTCGTGATCATGACGAATAAAGAAAATCTTCGCGATGTTATCGACCGGTGGATTCTCCACATCAAACTCTTTGGCGTTAAAGCCAGAGTCTTGGTGATAGCGTGCGAGCTCTTCATCCATTTTGCTCAACAGCCAATCATTATCGCGATATAGGTGAATGGTGACGGTTGGGTCGTGCTTCACCTCGTTAATCAGGCTTGCGACGATCGCGGGATCAACGTTGTGCTGATACACCAGTTGGTCATTGCTGTCGTGTACACGGGCACCGTTAGAGGTGATCATGTAAGCAGGGATCCCCACGGTTTCACGAATGCTTGCCACATCAACATGATGACGTCCGGTGGCGAACACAAAGTGAATGCCTTGCTGGTGGAGTTGTTGCAGCACCTGCTTGGTATAGGGGGCGATACGGTGCTCGGGGGTTAGCAAGGTACCGTCCAAATCAGAAGCGACGAGTTTGTACATCATGTCCTCATTGGTTTAGGCGATCATAATCACAGTATGCTCTGAGTCTACTGCAACTTATTGGGGTTAAAAAGGGAACAGTATCACTGTCTTTTTTCCGCTTTTACTCGCCAACATAGCGCGAGAAAAAGGCATCAATCTCACGCAGTGCTGTGACTCTGTGATTATCCGTTTCGAATAAAATTTCATGCCGAGCACCGTCGAACGTTCGCCATTGGCTGGATTGACCGGCTTGTTTACGCACGGCGTGAAATTGTGACATGGCTGGATTAGAAACGATTAATTCTTCGCCCGCTTGGCAGATAAACGTCGGGGTGGTCAGCGAGGGAGCAAGGGCCAGACAGCGCGTCCCCGCGGCTAATTCTTCCGCTATCCAACGCGCGCTGGGCCCACCGATTTGTAGCTGTGGTTGGTTGATATAAAGCTGGCGAAACCACGCATAACGGGCACGAGAATGCGTGAGACGATTTTGCTCAAAGGGTACGTGGCGATAGCCGACTTGGCCGGGCCCAAAGCGTGGAGGATGTTGATAGCGCGCTAAGGAGCGACATAACCAAGGGGCGATACGTCCAAGCCAAGGGCTCACTTGCACACCAAACATGGGGGCCGTCAGCGCGATAGCCTGCACAGCCCCCGGATACTGGTGGGCGTATAAGGTGGCAATTGCCCCGCCCATTGAATGGCCGAGCATAAACCAATCATCATAATGACGGTGGGCGCGGACTTGTTGCATAAAGGTCGCCACATCCGCGACATAATCATCAAAGCGTTCGACATGGCCCAGATCGCGTGGTTTTAAGACCAAGCGTTGAGACAAGCCTTGGCCGCGGTGGTCAAAGCTGTAGACGTCATAGCCCATCTGAAAGAGATCGTAGAAGATCTCTTGGTATTTCATCACGCTTTCAATCCGGCCATTAATCACCACCACCGCTTTGGTGTGCTTGGGGTGAGTAAAACTGCACCAATGCAGTCTCAGGCCGCCTTCGCCATGAAATGTGCCTTGTTCGCGCTGTTGCCAAAAGGGGGTAATGGCGTCTTTAAAGGCATCGGTAAATTGGGCTTCCCGCGCCATTGCGTCAGGGTCAAAGGCCGCCGGTTTATCGGCATGAGCTGGGGTTGTCATTGTCATTGCTTACCATCGCTGTGATAAAGCTACTATAACCGCCTTCGGGTAGGGATGAAAATGACGGGATAATGAAAAGAAAAAGGCAAGCATGACTGCATGCTTGCCGAAATCATCCTACTGGGGGAATTACTGATTGAAGTTGTAATACGTTTCTGCGCCGGGGCCGACAGGCAAACCTAGCACAAAGACCCAGACGTAGAACAAGATGCTCCATCCCACCATAAAGATCATCGAGTAGGGCAGCATGGTCGCAATCAAGGTGCCCATACCGAGGTTTTTCACATAACGGGAGGCGACCGCCAGAATCAGGCCAAAGTAGCTCATCATCGGCGTAATAATGTTGGTGACGGAGTCGCCAATCCGATACGCCGCCTGAATGGTTTCTGGGGCATACCCCACCAGCATCAACATAGGCACAAAAATCGGTGCGGTGATAGCCCATTGCGCGGACGCCGAGCCGAGCGAGAGGTTAATCAGGCCACACATCAAGATGAAGGCAAAGAATAATGCTGGCCCGGTTAAACCGATGGTCTGTAAAAAGTCAGCGCCGCCGACCGCAATCACTTGGCCGAAATGGGTCCACTTAAAGAAGGCGACAAATTGGGCGGCGAAAAACACCAATACGATGTACATGCCCATGGCGCTCATCGACTTAGACATTGAATCAATCACGTCGCGATCGTTATTGATGGTGCCGACGGTGCGACCAAATACAATACCGGGAACGGCAAAGAACACCATGATAAAGGCGACAATGCCTTTCAAAAACGGCGACCCTGCTACTTCACCGGTTTCTGGGTGACGAAGTGGTCCCCACTCTGGGACGATGGTCAGGGCCAAGATACCGCTGACAATCAACATCGAAATGCCGGCATTACGAAGACCGCGCTTCTCGTCCTCACTCAGTTTGCTGGCAGAGGCAGCGGTGACATCTTCCGAGGCTTGGCTGTGGTCATACTGACCGAGCTTAGGCTCGACAATTTTATCGGTGATCCACGCGCCGACAAAGGCGATAAAGAAGGTGGAGACAAACATGAAGTACCAGTTCATCTCTGGGCCGACACTGTAGTCTGGGTCAATCATTTGTGCTGCCGACTCGGTGATCCCAGACAATAAAGGGTCGACCGTGCCTAACAATAAATTCGCCGAGTAACCGCCGGATACGCCTGCAAACGCGGCGGCAAGGCCAGCCAATGGATGACGACCTAATGAGTGGAAGATCATTGCGGCAAGTGGGATCAGAACGACATAACCTAGCTCCGCAGCCGTATTCGACACGATACCGGCAAACACGATGGTAAAGGTCACGGTACGGCGCGATGCTCCCATCACCAGCCCGCGCATCGAGGCCGACAATAGCCCCGAATGCTCTGCGACCGATACACCCAGCATGGCGACCAGCACGGTGCCGAGTGGGGCAAAGCCAGTAAAGTTTTTCACCAAGTTGGTGACTATCATTTGCAAGCCTTCGGCGTTTAGTAGGCTTTGCACATAAATCATGCCATCAGCGGCACGTCCTTTCGCGCCCTCAGGGCGAGGGTCGGCGACGGCAAGATCAAAGTAACCGGCAATACCGGACGCGAGTAGAATCGCGACACAGAAAATTGCGAACAGTGTCACTGGGTGAGGAAGCAAGTTGCCGAGCCATTCGACGGTATCGAGAAAGCGCGTAAACAGCGTGCGCTTGTGCGGCCCACCTTGTTGTTCAGTGGTACTTGAGTGCATGTCATCGTCTCCTTGGTTGAACTGCATTTTCCCGTCTCTGGGAAAAGGAGGCCGGATGTTAATTGTTTTTTTAACTATATTGCAAGATTAAACACTAATTTTTAACTCAATAACCCGATCCGTGTACTGGTTTTATGGATAAAAACTGACATATTTGACTGTATCTTTGCGCATTTGTCGGTTATCTCACCGTAAGTTCGCGTAATATGTTGGGAGCGTCTGACAGCCTGAAACGTAAAAAGGTGTTAACAAATGCAGGATGATTCTTCCCAAGGGCATATCGACTATCTCGATGGATTACGTGTGCTCGCCGCCCTGTTTGTGGTGGCGATTCATGTATTGGGCCCCTATCGTATGGAACTGGGTCAAATTCCAGACAGTGATTGGCTGGTGGCGGTGGGACTCAATACCGTCAGCCGCTGGGCGGTACCGGTGTTTATCATGATCTCGGGCTTGCTGCTGTTGTCGGCGAGTAAACCCTTTAACTGGTCACACTTTTTGCGTCGGCGGGTGATGAAAGTTGTGGTGCCTTTTGTGGTGTGGTCTGGCGTGTTTGCGATGATTGCGGGGCTTTCACCGCAAGGCTTTTCCCTGGCGACCACGCTCTCGACCCTACAAGCGGCGCCATGGCATGAAACCTATTACCACTTGGGCTTTTTCTATTACTACATTCCCTTGCTGCTTTGGGTGCCGGTGTTGCGACCAGCATTAGCCCGTTTGCCGTCTGCCGCTGTCGCACTGGTCGGTTTACTGTGGATTGGCGTGACGGCTTGGTATTTAGCCGGAGGACAAGGCTGGTGGCGCAACGACTTCATCTTGTATGGCGGCTATTTATGGCTAGGTTTTTGGTTGCATCAGTACCCGCGTGCTCGGGTGTTGTGGTGGGGCTTGGGCGTGGCGGCACTGGGTGCAACCATGTATCAGGTTTTAGCGACCAGCCTTGCCCATCAACGCTATATCACCCAAGGTTGGCTGTCATACACCACGGTGAATACCGTTTTAATCAGCGCCGCAGTGTTTCTGGCTGTGCGTACGTTGATGGCGGGGCGGGCAAGTCCGGCATGGCTCGCGAAACTGAGTCGTTATAGCTTGGGCATTTACCTTCTCCATCCGCTATTTTTGTGGCCAATACGTGCTTATTGGCCCACGTTATCGCCGGCGTGGTGGTGGATCCCGGTGCTCACTTTGTATGCCTTCAGTGGCGCCGCCTTAGTCACGGCGTGGCTGCAGCGCCACCGAGGCACTGCTTGGCTGGTTCCTTGATGGGCGGCCAAGCGGTCAGACGTTTAGGGTTAATCTGTTGGTCAAGATCGCAATCGTGATAGACCCGCCATCCAATCGACACAAAAACCGCCATACTGTATAAACTGGTTAGTGACCAGCGAAGGGAGAAACCATGGATGAAGTAGCAGTGGTGATCAAACACAGTCGGCGTTTAGAAAGCCTGCTGCGTCAGCATTACCACGCGGATGGAAAAGGCTTGCATCAGCTTATCGATAGCTGCCAAAAACGTTTGCCCAATGATGTGATCGGCAAGCTGCGTTTTGTGGCGACGATCCGCAACAAAGTGGTACATGAAGAAGGCTTTGAAGTGGACGACTTACGCCAATTCGTGTCCGTGTGCAAAGCGTGTGAAGCGGAGCTGGTCCCGCGCAGTCATCGTTTGATTTGGCGGCTGGCAGCCGGTCTTATTTTTCTCTTTACCGCCGGCGCGCTTTGGTTTTATGCACAAGTATGGCCTCAGTGGAGTGGCTAACACCAAAGGCGAATGGCGTTGCCTTCTCTTACCATCATTTTTTCTAACTGGATCTTGTTCTCACCAAGGGTAGCTGGACATCTGCCCAACGCGGCATAGACTTGGCGTCCTTGTCGTGAAAGGAATGATAATCATGTGGAGCTGGTTCGCTGTCTGTTGTTCTGGACTGCTACATATCTCCGCAGCCTACCGTGGTCCTCGCTGGCAGTTTTATCTGTTTAAGCCGCTCACTATAGTGCTGCTGGTACTGATTGGCAGTACCCAGATTACCGAGTCGACTTACGCTCAGCTCGTGCTCTCGGCGCTGCTGCTTTCGCTGGTCGGTGACATCTTCTTAATGCTGCCCAAAGATCGGTTTGTGCAGGGGCTCACCAGCTTTTTGTTTGCCCATATCGTCTATACCGTCGCGTTCTGGTATCAGTTTGATGGCCATATTGTGTGGTGGTTGCCGTCCTTGCTCTCCGGGCTCGGGATCATTGTCTTTTTGTTATTACTGCCCAGCCTCGGTAAGTTAGCGTTGCCAGTGGCTGTTTATATTGCCGTGATCGTACAAATGGCTTGGGCGGCCGGCGAGTATTGGCTCAATACCCACTCGACGCCTGCAGCATTGGCATTTGGCGGGGCCATTTTGTTTATGATCTCAGATACGGTGTTGGCGTTTTCACGCTTTAAAGGTGAATTTCGTGCTTCTCAGGCAGTGGTGATGACGACCTACTTTATGGCTCAAGCTCTGATCACCGCGTCAGTGATTTACGCATCGTGAGGCGACGGGATGGAAAAGGTCTATCAAGCCAGTAATACACTTGAAGCACACAGCCTGAAGGGGTTACTGGCGAGCCATAATATCCCGTGTTTGCTAAAAGGTGAGGCCTTAAGCGCTGCAGTCGGTGAGCTGCCGACCGACGTACAAGGTGTCACGCTGTGGGTGGCACCAGAGCATACCCATCAAGCGCGCGTGTTACTCCAAGAGTACGAAACACAAAGCCAGACGCGCTGGGTGTGCGGTCATTGTGGTGAGGCTAATGCGGGCAGTTTTGAGTTGTGCTGGCAATGCCAACACAACCGTGATGACTAGCTCAGACCATATATTTTCGACGAATATCGAGCAGCGCGAAAATACCAAAAATCAAAATGGACCACTTCTCCCAACGCGTCATCGCAATTTTATCGCCAAACGCGCCTAAGAAGATCAGCATCTGCAATCCATGCATCACCAATAAAAAGCCAGTCATAATATACAGCGCCATCGCGGCCACGCCCGGGAAGGGGTGAAACATATTGGCAATCAATACCAACCAGACAAAGGCGATGGCGGCTTTAGCCAGAATAATCAGTGCTTTCATGCATCCTCTCTAAAATACAGTCGATAATTGACTTGGCCCGCGGATTTATCTCGGTGCAACCGCCAATTCGCCGGTGCATCGTGCGTGCTGAGTTCATTCTCGGCTTCGACATAAATACAGGCATCGGGTGACAGCCAACCTTGCGATTCTAGCGCATTCAGAGTGTCTGCCAGTAATCCTTCTCGAAAGGGAGGATCAACAAAGACGATATCAAACGGTTCACCCTGATGGCCTGCGCGCAATTTGGCTAAGGCGTCGCCTTGTACCACATTCGCCTGCGCTGCCTGTAACTGGGTGAGGTTGGTGCTCAGCTGTTTGGCCGCTTGAGGATTCATTTCGCAAAATGTGACCCATGCAGCGCCGCGTGAGAGAGCTTCAAATCCCAACCCGCCACTACCAGCAAAAACATCCAAGCAGCGGGCACCAGGTAGATAGGGGGCTAACCAGTTAAACACCGTTTCTTTGACTCTGTCTGTGGTGGGGCGCAGGCCTTGCGCATCCTGTACTGCCAACTTACGGCCACGCCAGCGGCCAGCAATAATTCTCACAGTACCTGCCGCACGTGATGGCGAAGCAGATGAAGGTTTCCGGGAGGCGCGTTTAACCATAGATTTTTTGACCGTAAAGAAGGTGATAGACTATGCCGATTCGGTAATGTGCCGCTGATTGTACCAAGCATGCTTTAGGATTTGCCAATGGCAGAAAAAAAGAAACGTGGATTAATGTCGTGGCTGGGTTTCGGCCGCAAAAAAGAACAGCCAGAACCAGAACAAGAATCGCATACTCAGCCGTCAGACGTGGCGGAAGACGCGGTGGAGTCAGCCACATCGGTTGATAGCCTCAATGATCAGGCTGCATCACAAAATGAACAAGAAAGCCTTGCGCCTGAGGTAGAAAGCGACACGCATACCGTGCCAGAGCCAGAGCCAGAGCCAGAGCCAGAGCCAGAGCCAGAGCCAGAGCCAGAGCCAGAGCCAGAGCCAGAGCCAGAGCCAGAGCCAGAGCCAGAGCCAGAGCCAGAGCCAGAGCCAGAGCCAGAGCTAGACTCACACTCACAATCTGCTGCGGTTCGCGAGCGGGAAAGACCGCAGCGCGAAGGCTTTTTTGCCCGCCTAAAACGTGGCTTACAAAAAACCAAGACCAACTTAGGATCTGGGTTCTTTGGCCTATTTAGTGGCAAAAAGATCGATGATGAACTGTTCGAAGAGCTTGAAGAACAGTTGCTGATTGCCGATGTGGGCATGGAAGCAACCACCAAAATCATTGATAACCTGACCGATAAAGCTAGCCGTCGCGATCTGAAAGATGGGGAAGCCCTGTATGGCATTCTCAAACAAGAAATGGCGCAGATGCTGGAAAAAGTCGAACAGCCGCTGGTGATTAGCGATCAAAAGCCCTATGTGATCTTAATGGTTGGCGTGAACGGGGTGGGCAAAACCACCACCATCGGCAAGATGGCGCGTCAATTCCAAGACCAAGGCAAATCGGTGATGCTAGCTGCTGGTGACACCTTCCGAGCCGCCGCTGTCGAGCAACTTCAGGCTTGGGGCGAGCGTAATCACGTACCTGTGATTGCCCAGCACACCGGCGCTGACAGTGCCTCTGTGCTTTATGATGCGATTGAGGCGGCGAAAGCCCGTAATGTGGATGTGGTAATTGCCGACACCGCGGGACGCTTGCAAAACAAAGCCAACTTGATGGAAGAGCTGCGTAAAATTGTGCGTGTAATGCAAAAACTGGATGTTGGCGCGCCGCATGAAGTGATGCTGACCCTTGATGCTGGCACCGGACAAAACGCGATCAGCCAAGCGAAACTGTTTAATGACATTGCGCCGCTAACCGGTATTACCCTCACAAAATTGGACGGGACCGCCAAAGGTGGCGTCATTTTTGCCGTGGCTGAACAATTTAATATTCCCATCCGCTATATTGGGGTAGGCGAAGGCATTGAGGATCTTCGCACCTTCAATGCCAATGACTTTATCGAGGCCTTATTTAGCCGGGAGGAGTAACCGTGATCCAGTTTCAGCAGGTCAGCAAAGCCTATCGAGGCGGCCGCCAAGCACTGCAAAAAGTGAATTTCGACTTGCCTAAGGGTGATATGGCGCTACTTACCGGCCACTCTGGCGCGGGAAAGAGCACCTTGCTGAAGCTGATTTGTGCCATTGAGCGGCCCAGTGATGGGCAGATTTTTTTCAATGGTCATGATATTTCTCGGATCCCTCGTCAAGATATTCCCTTTTTGCGCCGTCATTTAGGGATCATCTTTCAAGATCACAAGCTATTGATGGACGCGACTGTGTATGAAAACGTCGCGCTCCCTTTGCGTATTGAGCAACAGTCAGACAACGAGATCAAAAAGCGGGTTTCGGCGGCGCTGGATAAAGTCGGCTTACTGGATAAAGCGCGTTGTTATCCTATTCAGTTGTCAGGGGGTGAACAGCAACGTGTTGGAATTGCCCGTGCGGTGGTGAATCGTCCCCAAGTACTGCTGGCCGATGAGCCAACCGGTAATTTGGATGCTGCATTATCGGCGCAAATCATGGAGCTCTTTCGCTTGTTCAACCAAGTGGGCGTCACCATTCTAATGGCCACCCATGATACGTCCTTGCTTGAACAATATCGCCATTTGCGTCGTTTTGAACTCAATCAAGGCAGCTTGGCGGAGGTACGTCATGGCTGAAGGCTTTGTACAAACCCAGCGCCGACACGCACGTGCGGCATGGCAAGATCTCTTTCAACGCCCGGTTGGGAATTTGCTCACTCTGACGGTACTGGCCGTTGCCCTGTCTTTGCCAGTCACTTTCTACTTACTGGCTAAAAACGTCTTGGCAGTGACCGACCAATGGCACAACCCAGCGGAGTTGAGTGTCTATCTTGATAAAGCGCAGACCGAGGCACAATCGCAAGCCCTTGCTAGCGATATTCGCGGTTGGTCTGATGTGGCCAGTGTGACCTATATTTCGCCCTCACAAGGGCTCGATACTTTGCGTGTCCAACGTGGCTTTGAGCAGGCCGTTAGCTTGCTCGACAACAACCCACTTCCGGCGGTGTTAGTGGTCGTGCCGCGCGTCGATGTGTCTGCCTCTGATAGCGGAACACAGGTTGCGCTCAGCCAAGTGGCGCAAGGGTTATCGGCGAAGCTCACTGCATTGGATGGTGTCGAAGAGGTACGTCTCGACAGCGATTGGCTAGCCAGACTGGAAGCGATCAAGCACATCGCTATCACCTTGGCTTGGTTGTTCTCGGGGCTGATGCTGGCAGCGGTGCTGCTAGTGGTCGGCAATACCCTGAGGTTACAGGTGCTCCATCATCAATCCCGTATTCAAGTGATGAAGATGGTGGGGGCAACCGACAGCTTTATTTTGCGTCCCTATCTCTACATGGGCGCTTGGTTAGGCGGATTGGCGGCGGTGTTGGCATGGGTGATTACCGCATTAAATACGTTTTTAATGGATGCGGCGGTTAGTCAATTGGCACAGCTTTATGACAATCGCTTTACGCTCACCGGACTTGGTTGGGATGAATCTTTGCTATTGTTGATGGTGTCCACCTTATTAGGGGTGTTGGCCGCGGTGTTGGCGACACGTCGTCATCTAAAAGAAATTGAACCTGTGTAGACTTATTGCGGTCATAGAGCACGAGACACACAACAGGGCTTGCAGTTTTACCCCGCTTGGGTATATTTTTGCATGCTTAATCAGCAATTCGGTCTTCGACGATTCGGAAACGAGGTTTGAATGACAAAAGAGATGTACGCACTGGCCCCCATCGCACAGGATAACTTAGACAGTTACCTGCAGGCGGTGAATAGCCACCCCATGCTCACTGCCGAAGAAGAGCATGCGTTGGCCGAGCGTCTCCATTACCATGGTGATCTTGAGGCAGCGAAATCGCTGATCCTCTCACACTTGCGTTTTGTTGTTCATATCGCCCGTGGATACACCGGATACGGCTTACCCATGGCAGATTTAGTGCAAGAGGGTAACATCGGCTTGATGAAAGCGGTCAAACGCTTTAACCCAGAAGTTGGCGTTCGCCTTGTCTCCTTTGCGGTGCACTGGATCAAAGCCGAAATTCACGAGTACGTGCTGCGTAACTGGCGTATCGTTAAAGTGGCAACCACCAAAGCACAGCGTAAGCTGTTCTTTAACCTGCGCAAAAACAAAAAGCGCTTGGGGTGGTTTAACAACGATGAAGTGAACATGGTGGCGGAGCAACTTGGTGTAGATGCAGCAGAAGTCCGCGAGATGGAAGCACGTCTCGCCGCGCAAGATGCGACCTTCGAAGCCCCAGCAAACGCCGATGATGAGCGTGATGGCGCCGCCATGGCTCCAGTCTACTATTTAGAAGACAAGAGCTCTGACGTTGCGGCCTCGCTAGAAGCGGAAAACTGGGAATCGCACGCGAACCGTCGTCTTGCCCATGCACTGGCTGCATTGGATGAGCGAAGCCAACACATTGTTCGCGCACGTTGGTTGGATGATGACAAGGCCACGTTGCAAGACTTGGCGGATCATTACCAAGTGTCGGCTGAGCGGATTCGCCAGCTTGAAAAAAATGCGATGAAGAAATTGAAACATGCCATGGGTGACGCTCTATAGCGCTATCCATGCGAATAAACCGGCCTGCGGGCCGGTTTTTTTATATCTGTTGATCATCAGAGTTGGATAGTTTCACGAAACTTATTCACAGCTTATCCATGATCAGATCTATATCTAGTGGATCCTCTTCTACGATCTTCGCTTATCAACGCAATCCACACCTTTTTCCACAGACGATCAATAAATAACCATGACCTAACCTGTCTAACAAGCGAGGGGGCCTAAACTCAGGTACAATGCCGCTTATAACGAGCGGCGCGATAGCATCGTGCTACATAACTTTGGGAATAACTCTGTGAGTGGAGTGGAATTAGGTATGGATCAGTTTGCTCATATCTCTGTGACCGATGCGTGGGAAATGCTGCGTGATGATCAGCAAAATGCAGTATTAGTGGATATTCGCGATCCACAAACCTTTCAAGTGGCACACTCTCAAGGTGCCTTTCACTTAACCAACGACACCTTGGTCGCCTTTATGGATCAGGTCGACTTTGATCAACCCGTACTGGTGATGTGCTACCACGGCATTAGCAGCCAAGGGGCGGCACAGTATTTAATTAACCAAGGGTTCGAGTCTGTCTACAGTGTCGATGGTGGCTTTGAGGCTTGGCATCGTCAGGCCCTGCCGACTGAGTCAGGACTGGAATAGGCGCAAGGAGCCTCTATGCAAAAAATGGCGGTACTGCCTAACGCTCGGCTAGCGCAGGCATTTGTCGATTATGCAGCAGCGCATAAGGTGGCGATTGAGCTGGCACCGGAAGCGGATGCCCAAGTGGCGTTGTGGCTGGTTGATGACAGCCAGGCCGCCTGGGTTGAACAAGAACTGGCCCGTTTTGTGGCGGAGCCTATGCATAGCCGCTATCAGGCTGCGTCTTGGCAGGTAGCGGAAACCCGTCACGCTCGGTTTCATTATCCCTCCGCAGGGTTATGGCAAACGGTGAAAGACAAATCTGGTCCAGTGACGATTACTGTGATGATCGCGTGTGCCGCCTTGTTTGCCATGATGATCTTGGGCGGGTTTGAGGTCGTCGTGCGCAGCTTGCTGTTTCCCGCTGACAGCGAGCAGCGCTGGCAATTGTGGCGGTTGTTTAGTCACGCCCTGCTTCATTTCTCGGCGCTACACATCGTCTTTAATTTGTTGTGGTGGTGGGTCCTTGGGGGACGTATCGAGCAACGGGCTGGTGGCAGCAAGCTGATGCAGATTTTCCTCTTTGCCGCCCTTTTTTCGGGTCTGGGGCAATATTGGCTGGAAGGGCCTTATTTTGGCGGTTTATCCGGCGTGGTTTACGCGCTTTTAGGCTATTTATGGTGGTTAACGTGGCTCGCCCCCGAGCGCGGGTTAACCATTGAGAAACCGTATGTCGTGTTTATGTTGGCATGGTTAGTGATTGGGTTCTTCCAACCACTGGGTATGAATATCGCCAATATGGCGCACGTGTTTGGTTTAGGCGTCGGTTGCTTACTCGGCCTTTGGGATGCCAAACGCGCGGCCTAACATTGTCCGTCAAACAAACGCAAACGAAAAAGAGCAGATTACTGCTCTTTTTTTATTCGAACGCACATTTTTATTGTTCTAGATCGATAATTTATGTTCGGATTCACGGTTTTTGTTTTCATTTTGAGTAAATATTCCACCCGTTGAGCGTATTCGAATATTTCAATGCTCACTCTTTTGATTTGTAACCCTTTTACCTATCCATCGCGTACATCTTACTGAGGAACCCTCTCATGTTTGGAATCTTTCGTCCGGCACCTCACCGGCAAAGATTGCCAGAATCGCAAGTCGGCTCAACCTACACCCGACTGCGTTGGCAATTGTTTATTGGTATTTTCATCGGTTATGCCGGTTACTACCTAGTGCGTAAAAACTTCAGCTTGGCGATGCCATTTCTTATTGAAGAATATGGTTTTAGCCGCGGCGATCTTGGCTTTGCATTAGCTGCTGTCTCGATCGCTTACGGTCTGTCCAAGTTCCTCATGGGCAGCGTGTCTGACCGCTCTAACCCTCGCTACTTCTTAAGTGCTGGCCTATTAATGTCATCGTTGGTGATGTTCTGCTTTGGCTTTATGCCGTGGGCAACCAGCAGTATTACCATCATGTTTATCCTGCTGTTTATTAACGGTTGGGTGCAAGGCATGGGCTGGCCGGCTTGCGGGCGTACCATGGTGCACTGGTGGTCACGCCGCGAGCGTGGTGAGTTGGTGTCTGTTTGGAACGTGGCGCATAACGTGGGGGGCGGCTTGATTGGTCCGCTATTCTTGCTTGGCCTATGGCTGTTCAATGACGACTGGCGTGCCTCTTTCTATGTCCCGGCGTTTTTTGCAGCCTTGGTCGCGGTATTCATCTGGTTAACCCTACGCGATACCCCGCAATCATGTGGTTTGCCACCGATTGAAGAATACAAAAACGACTATCCAGAAAACTACGACGAAGAAGCCTTTGAGAAGGAAATGACCGCCAAAGATATCTTCGTGACGTATGTACTGAAAAACCGTCTTTTGTGGTACATCGCGATTGCTAACGCCTTTGTCTACTTGATTCGCTATGGCGTATTGGACTGGGCACCTGTGTATCTGGATGAAGCCAAAGGCTTTACCGTCGATAAGTCCTCATGGGCTTACTTCCTCTACGAGTGGGCGGGGATTCCGGGCACACTGCTGTGTGGTTGGATGTCAGATAAGTTCTTCAAAGGGGCACGTGCGCCGGCGGGTGTGCTGTTCATGGTCTTAGTCACCTTGGCGGTATTAGTCTATTGGTTTAACCCTGCGGGTAATCCGGGCGTCGATATGGTCGCGTTGGTGGCGATTGGCTTCTTGATTTATGGTCCTGTGATGCTGATTGGCTTATATGCGCTTGAGCTTGCACCGAAAAAAGCGGCCGGTACGGCGGCAGGTTTAACCGGACTATTCGGTTACCTCGGTGGAGCAGTGGTGGCCAATATTGCATTGGGTTATACCGTGGATCACTTTGGTTGGGACGGTGGCTTTATGCTCCTTACCGGCGGCTGTATCTTGGCGATTTTCTTCCTATGCTTAGCATGGGTAGGTGAGAGCCGCGTGCGTCGTGAGTCACCGGCACATGCTGCCTAAACAATCAGTCTTGGCATTGCCCATAGGCAATGAGTAAACTAGAAAGCCCCCGTGACCGCGGGGGCTTTTTGTAAGGGGAGATGCAGTGAAGCAAAACAAACGTCATCAGCAAATCATTGATCTGGTTAAGTCACAAGGATACGTGAGCACGGAAGACTTGGTTGAGCGCTTCAATGTCAGCCCGCAAACGATTCGACGCGATCTCAATGAATTGGCCGCAGAGAACCACATTCGCCGCCATCACGGTGGGGCGACAGTACCGTCGAGTTCGGAAAACACCGCGTATGCAACGCGTAAGGTCTTACAGCAGCACGAAAAAGACACCATTGCTCAAGCTTTGGTGAAGCACATTCCGGATGGTGCGACCTTGTTTATTGATATCGGCACCACACCGGAGGCGGTCGCGCGCGCGTTACTCAATCACCATAACTTACGGGTGGTGACCAATAACTTAAATGCCGCTGCTATCTTAATGCCCAAGCAGGATTTCACCCTGATTATTGCAGGGGGCGAAGTGCGCAACCGTGACGGGGGTATTGTGGGTGAAGCTACCCTCGATTTTATCTCCCAGTTCCGCCTCGACTTCGGCATTTTGGGGATCAGTGGCATTGATGATGATGGGTCGCTGCTCGATTTTGACTACCACGAGGTACGTGTCAAAAAAGCGATTCTAGATAACAGCCGCTGTGTGATGCTAGCTGCCGACCATACCAAGTTTGGTCGTAATGCCATGGTGAATCTTGGCAACATTACCCAACTCGATATGGTCTTTACCGATGCCGAGCCACCGAGCAATGTGCGCGATATGCTGTTAGCGCAAGGTGGCCACCTTGAAGTGGTGCCCAGTGATGCTGAGCAAGATGCGTTATCCGCGTAGCGGATAACGATCGCTTATTGGTATAGGTACTTGGTAAACAAGAGATCGGCGAGAATGCGTCGATTGGTTTCTGCTAATAAGAGCTCATTGACGCGCTCTAGGCAGGCTTTACGGATTGCTTCTCGACCGGATAGCGATTTTATCTTGGTGACGGTTTGCTGACTCAAGGTCTCGATGATGGCATCACGGATCAGCGGCGCATGGTATTCCAGCTCTCGCACCAGTTTCGGGTCATCGACCATCAGCTCCACTTTGACATTGATAAAGCCGAGCCGGCTCCCCTCAGTGACATAGTTGGTGGTGATCTCAGGCTCTAGGGAAAAGTAGCTGTATTTGGGCGCTTGTCCATCACCCTCTGCTTCAGCGAACACGGCCGAGCTGGTCAGTAATAATAGGCCGACCAAGGCCATCCATAAGGTTTGAATCTTTCTCATATCCACCCAGCAATTCAGTTGCTCATATGATAGGGTTAGGCCGCCCTGCATTCTCCAATCGGGACTGGCTTGCTACAATTGCCAGCCGAGTATAGCAATATTGTAAGCCACCGAGGGGATGAAGCGGGCGAATTTTGCGCGATGTGGCACAGGAAACAATGTCGGATTTAAATCAAACCTATTTGGCGGCGCTGAAACAAGCGCGCTGGGAACGACCAGATATCGCCGCGTTAAAACGCTCTCAACATGGGAGTTGGTTACTCGAATCGCATTCGATGACGGCTCGACTCAAGCGCCACTGTCAGCGCTTTGATGTGGATGTGGTCAACGTGTATCAACTGACGCCGGATAAACTGACCACGGATGAAGTGGCATTAATCGGTCACGAGGCGTGCGTGGTGCGTGAAGTGATCTTAAAGGGAGACGGCCACGCATGGGTTTGTGGGCGCACGCTGTTGCCCGCTTCCACGCTTGAAGGACAAGGCGGTTACTTGAACGCCCTAGGCGCCGTGCCGTTAGGTCAGCATGTCTTTAAACAGCGCGCATCGCGCCGTGATGCGATTGAAGTGGCGGAAGTAGCGATGCCAACGGGTGGCCTTCAGGCGCGTCGCTCGCGGCTTTGGCTACATAACCGTCCGATGTTGGTGGCGGAATTGTTTTTACCTGATTCGCCCATGTACGGAAAGGAGATCCCCGCATGAGCCCTAAGTTAGTGGCGCTGGCTCAACTGGCCCGTCTTGACCGCCCGATTGGGACCTTATTATTTTTATGGCCAACCTTGTGGGCCTTATTTTTGGCTGCCGACGGTCTACCGCCCTTCGATGTGTTGGCGGTTTTTGTATTGGGCGTATACATGATGCGTGCCGCCGGATGCGTGATTAATGACTATGCGGACCGTCATTTTGATGGCCATGTTAAACGCACCAAGGACAGGCCACTGCCGTCTGGACGTATTAGCGAAAAAGAGGCGCTGGCGCTCTTTTTTGGCTTGGTTCTCGCCTCGTTTGCGCTGGTATTAACGCAAAACCTGTTGACCATTCAACTGTCCTTTGTCGGTGTCGCCTTGGCGTTTGTCTATCCCTTTATGAAGCGTTATACCCATCTTCCTCAATTGGTATTGGGGCTGGCGTTTAGTTGGGGGATCCCGATGGGATTTGCCGCCGTACAAGACACCATTCCTCCCGTTGCGTGGCTTTTGTTTATGGCAAATAACTGTTGGATCATTGCCTACGACACCCTTTATGCCATGGTCGACCGAGATGATGATTTGAAGATCGGGGTGAAATCGACCGCCATTTTATTTGGCCGTTGGGACAAAGCGGCGATTGGTGGTTTGCAATTATCGACACTGTTACTGCTGATGTTAGTGGGGAATTGGCTGGCCCTATCGGCAGGCTTTCATTGGAGCTTGCTGGCCGCGTTCGCGTTGTTTGTTTACCAGCAGTATTTAGTGCGTGAGCGAGAAAGAATGCCTTGCTTTCAGGCATTTATGAACAATAACCATGTGGGTTTGGTGATTTTTCTGGGCGTCTTAGCGGGCGTATACCTCTAAGCAATCACTGACCCTGACACATAAAAAAGGCGCATCATGCGCCTTTTTTAGTGCTCAATATCGGATGCTTATTGCCCGCTGTCGGACTCGGTGTTTTCTGCGCGGCCCGTCAGTGGCTGGTTCAGCACGGCCTGAATGGTGAGCTGGACTTCCGGTGAAATCAGCCCGCATACCAAATCATTCAGTGCTTGGATGCGCTCAGCATTAGCTTTGGCATCATCATCGAGATAGCCTTGCTCACGGAGCGTATCCACAAAGGTACTGAACACGCCTTTATCAAAAAACTCCGGCGCGTTGATCCCGTGTAGGCGGCTTAAACGCTGTGCCAACATTTGGCTGTGTTTTTCCAGATCACGCTTTTCAATATGCGGCTGGTGGGTGTACAAGGTCAACGTAATTGCATAGCGTTGCAAGGTTTCGACGATGGTACGCCCCAGCAATTGCAACTCACCCAGCTTGGCATTGTTCATGGTCACTTTATCGTCGTTACAACAAATCAGCGACTGTGACTGCATGGCATGCAATAGCGCATCAAAGTAGCTATCTAAGCTGGCTTGGTCAAAACTCATAAACAGCTCGGCTTTGAGCAGCGGATAAAGCTGCTGCACGCAGGCGCGTAAGCCACTTTGGCTGATGGTTTTGTGGGTGATCAGGATCTGCGCAATCAATGAAGGCAGCGCCACCAAATGGATCACGTTGTTGCGATAATAGGTCATCAAAATCGCTTGCTGACGGTTCAGCGAGATCACATCGCCCATGGTGTCTTTCTCGACCACAAACTTATTCAGTGACAACGCATGGTCGACTAAGTCTGCGGGACTGTCTTGCGGCACACTGCAACAGGCCGAATACGGCGCTTGTGTAAGCAGCTGTTGATACACCGCCAGTTGGGTCTCCAATGCCTCGCGGCTTAAGGCACGTTGACGTGAGGCCAGCAGCGCGGTGGCACAAAGGGTCAGGGCATTAGTGGCGGCCGCATCGTTAATCCGAGTCATCACTTTTTCAGCCAAGTCATTGACCACTGGGTTCATCCAAGCGGGTTTCTGCGGCTCGATCGGATTGATGTAATCATGCCAGTCCGGCACCTTGTCGTTTAGGTGTTGGTTCAGTGGAATAGGCTCGCCAAAGTTGACGTACCCCAGTCCGTAGTTACGCAGCTTGCGCACAATGCCTACCACTTGACCAAAGCTCTCTTTCTCTTTGCGTTGGCCTTGCAGCTCTTTGGCGTAGGTGCTGACCTCCATCACGTGCTCGTAGCCAATATAGACGGGCACCAAGGTGATTGGGCGTTGTTGACCGCGAAGCATGGCTTGCAAGGTCATGGCAAGCATCCCCGTTTTCGCCGGTAGCAAGCGACCTGTGCGTGAGCGGCCGCCCTCGGAGAAGTACTCGACCGAATAGCCGCGGGCAAATAACTCTGCCAGGTATTCACGGAAAACGGTGGAATACAGGCGGTTGCCTTTAAAGCTGCGACGAATAAAGAAAGCGCCACCACGGCGGAATAAGGGCCCAGCCGGGAAGAAGTTAAGGTTTACGCCGGCGGCAATATGCGGCGGTACCAATCCTTCTTTATACAGCACATATGACAGCAACAAGTAGTCCATGTGTGAGCGGTGGCAGGGCACATAGACAATTTCATGGCCGTCTTGCGCCAACTGACGCACGCGCTCGGCGTTATTGACATTGATGCCTTGGTATAGCTTGTTCCACAACCAAGTCAGTAGGCGATCACTATAGCGAATCAAGCGATAGGAGAAGTTGGCGGCGATCTCTTCCATCATATCGACCGCTTCTTTGCGCACTTTCTCAACCGAGACATTGCGGCTTTGCGCTTCATCGTGAACCACTTTGTCGATCGCTTTCGAGGACAGCAGACGCTTAAAGAGTAAGGCGCGATTCGGGAGGCGAGGTCCCGAGGCAGCGAGTTTTTGACGCGAGAAGTGGATCATCGCCACCCGCGCGAGTTTATGCGCGATCGCTTGGTCGGTGCCGTGCTTGTCGGCCATATAGCGTAGCGATACTGCTTGGCTGATACGCACCATGCCATCACGGCCACGGGTCAGAATCGTCCACAGTTTCTCAGGGCCGTTCATGGCGCGCAAAATCGCTTGATCGCGCTGCGTTTCGTTGCCCGGGTCCCGTTGCCACAGCACCGAGGCGGGGACGAGCTGAATATCTAGCTCACTGTCTTGACGATGAAGATTAAGTAAATCTTTAAAATGCGCCAAGGAACGGGCGGGTAAATCTTGCTGACCACTAAATACCTTACGGCCGTGGCTAATAAACACGTAGCGCGGCAAAGTAGTATCCCCAATGGTAAGGGGCTTTAACGGATCAGGTAGCCCTTGACGCAAACAGGTACGCCTGAGGGTTAGCAAATCCGTGTGGGAGTGAAACGGCAGCACATAGACGATGGGCCGTGTTAACGATAGATTGAGCTGCTCAATTGGTTCGGATGGAATACAGTGGGTTTTTACCCATGCAGAGAGCGGCAAATTCAATAGCTTATAATAGAGTTTTTGCCAGAGAGCCATAACGGTTAGCGCCTCAAAATCAAAATGCGCGCCAAGGATAGCAGAAAAGTACGGCGAACTCGCAACGAAAGGTCGGGAAATTACGCTAACCCGCCGTTTCAAGCCACAATGAGATCCGCTTCTCGCTGCGCGAATTAGGCCTTTTCAAGCATTTAATTACTGGATATACTCACAGTTAACTGTATAAAAAGACAGGTAAGAGCATGAAGCCGTTAACCGCGAGACAACAGCAGGTTTTTGATTTAATCAAAGCCCATATCGAAGAGACAGGGATGCCGCCGACCCGTGCCGAGATTGCTCGTCAGTTGGGTTTTCGTTCCGCGAACGCGGCGGAAGAGCATCTAAAAGCCTTAGCCCGTAAAGGGGTGCTGGAGATTATTCCCGGCGCGTCACGAGGCATTCGTTTGATTTGCGAAGAAGAAGTGGTCGCCCCAGAAGATCAAGGTTTGCCGCTGATTGGTCGCGTGGCGGCTGGTGAGCCGATATTGGCGCAAGAGCATGTCGAAAGTCATTACCAAGTTGACCCTGCCTTGTTCAAACCGCGCGCTGACTTTTTATTACGCGTCAATGGCATGAGCATGAAAGACATCGGTATCCTAGATGGCGATCTACTGGCGGTACACAAGACCCAAGATGTGCACAATGGCCAAGTCGTTGTCGCTCGCGTTGATGACGATGTGACCGTGAAGCGTCTTGAGAAAAAAGGCGCGCAAGTGGTATTGCACGCTGAAAATGACGAATTTATGCCGATCTCGGTGGATTTAACCGCACAATCACTGACCATTGAAGGCGTGGCTGTGGGTGTGATCCGTAACGCCGATTGGATGTAATAGGTTTCTGGCACGGGCGTCGCTCGCCCGTGATTTGACCGCGGTTAAAAAAACACCTTTGCATTATTGCTCAAGCAAACGATAATTATTATCATCTATAATTATCGTATGTGGAGGTGTCCGTGCGTACTCAACAGCATTCTGTTCCTAGCAAGCTATTTAAGCCGATGTGGCTGCGCAGCCGTGAGAGCCTTACCGATGATGGGGTGATTTACGATCCGGTGGCGGCTGCAGCCTGTCAGGGATGTGTTCTCCAGCCCGAATGTGATTGGCACAACTTGGATCAAACCCAGTTGCTTTATGCCACGCTTACCAGTCAATGTGATGCGATTGTAAAACAATTCTTAGCCCAGCATCCCACCGCGTGGATTATCAACGTGGGAGGCGGACTCGATACCCGTTTTTACCGTCTCGACAATGGCCGTTGCCGTTGGCTAGAGGTAGATGTCGACGAAACCTTACTCTGGCGTGAGCGACTCTTTCATACCAGTGAACGGTTTCGGATGATGCAGGGCTCGGTCAAGCAGCTTGATTGGCTGGATCAGTTAGCGGTACCTGCCGGTCACCCCACCATGCTAATTTGTGACCAAGCCTTACTGGAGTGCAGTAACCGCGAAATTTCAGCCTTTTGCCATCATATCAGCCGCCACTTTCCGCAAATGGAAGCATGTTTAGTGCTGGCGGGGGACAAATGTCATACTCGCATGGGACAAAAGCTGGGCTGCGAACAGTACCAACATGGTTTTGCCGACCCGAGAATGGCGATCGTGAACGCGTTGCCGTGGGCGTGCCGTGTAGAAGAAAAATCACCGCTCGATAAACCCTGTCCCCGTTGGCGGTTGTGGCAACGTGCATTAGCGGCCATGCCACGCTATCGTCTCCGTTTCACGCCTGTTGTCCTTCATATCGAGTTATAGCTTTTCGCGCTATCGCTTTTCTGCCGTCGTGCTCACACAAGGTGGGCACGTGTCTGGCTTTATGATCTTTTTCGCCTCGATTCTTTGTCCTTTTCGTCATCCTTGCCTAACTTAATTGTAAATAAAACGTTAACTATCGTTAGTGATTGTATCTGTGCATATTCTCGCCAGCGTCAATCATGAGTGAGGCAGGAGGAAGCCGTGTTGAGGCGCCGATTACTACTTTTGATAGGAACAATGCTCCTTCCTGCAGTGGGTGTGCATGCTGCAGAACGAGAAGGTTGGAACCTCACCCAAGGGGTCACGGCCATCAGTCAGCAGGTGTATGACCTGCACATGACCATCTTTTATATCTGCGTTGCGATTGGCGTGCTGGTGTTCGGGGTGATGTTTTGGGCCATTATCCGCCATCGTAAATCCAAAGGCGCTAAACCCGCCTCATTCCATGAAAGCACCAAGGTAGAAATTGCGTGGACGCTCGTGCCGTTTTTGATTTTGGTGGGTATGGCGATTCCGGCCACCCAAGTGTTACTCGATATGGAAGACACCACCGAGCCGGACCTGACGGTGCAGGTAACGGGCTCACAATGGAAGTGGCATTACCGCTATTTTGACCATGACGTTGCCTTTTTTTCTCTGCTTGCCTCCAGCCCCGAACAAATCCGCAATGAAAGACAAAAGCGTGACACCTATTTACTCGAGGTCGATCAGCCTCTGGTGTTGCCAGTTGGGCGCAAGGTGCGCTTTTTAATCACCTCACAAGATGTGATTCATTCGTGGTGGGTGCCCGCCTTTGCGGTGAAGAAAGACGCTAACCCCGGTTTTATTAATGAGGCGTGGACCAAAATTGATAAGCCCGGCATTTATCGCGGCCAATGTGCAGAGCTGTGCGGTAAAGACCACGGCTTTATGCCGATTGTGGTGATCGCCAAGCCTCAAGAGGAATTTGATACTTGGGTGCAAAAAACGGCGCTAGCACAGCAAAAAGCGCGCGAAGAGGAGCAACGCTTGCTGGACATGGAAATGCCGATGGATGAGCTGATGGCGCTTGGCAAGCAAGTGTATGACAGCCGCTGTGGCATGTGTCACCAAAGCGAAGGACAAGGGATGCCGGGCGTGTTCCCCGCGTTGGCCGGCGCTGAGATTGCCATTCAGCCGGATAGGTTGGTCGATCATATTGATATTGTCGTCAACGGCAAAGCAGGCACCGCCATGCAAGCGTTTGGTCCGCAACTGTCGCTCAAAGAATTGGCGGCGGTGGTGACTTATGAGCGCAATGCGTGGGGCAATGACACCGGTGATACCGTACAAGCTGCGCAAATCAACGCGGTGAAGTCAGGTGAAGATCTTTAGGAGCGTGTGATGACAGATACTACCCCAGATACCTTGCATGACGATCATCACCACAAACCGCGTGGGATCATGCGTTGGGTGTTGACCACCAACCACAAAGATATTGGCTCCATGTATCTGATTTTTAGCTTCACCATGTTTTTACTGGGTGGGGCGATGGCGATGGTTATTCGTGCTGAGCTTTTCCAGCCCGGCCTGCAACTGGTTGAGCCTAACTTTTTCAACCAAATGACTACAGTACACGGCCTGATCATGGTGTTTGGCGCGGTGATGCCCGCGTTTACCGGTTTGGCTAACTGGATGGTGCCGATGATGATAGGGGCGCCGGACATGGCGCTGCCACGAATGAATAACTGGAGCTTTTGGATCCTGCCGTTCGCGTTCTTACTGCTTATTGGTTCCTTGTTTATGGAAGGCGGCGGCCCTAACTTTGGCTGGACGTTTTACGCACCGCTGTCGACCACTTATAGCCCAGACAGTACCGGCCTGTTTGTCTTCGCCCTGCATATCATGGGGATCAGCTCAATCATGGGCGCCATCAATGTGATTGTCACCATCACCAATATGCGTGCGCCGGGCATGACCTACATGAAAATGCCGCTGTTTGTTTGGACGTGGCTGATCACTGCCTTTTTGTTGATTGCGGTGATGCCGGTATTGGCAGGGGCCGCCACCATGGTGCTGACAGATAAATACTTTGGCACTAGCTTTTTTGATGCCGCGGGGGGCGGCGATCCTGTGATGTTCCAGCATATTTTCTGGTTCTTTGGTCACCCCGAGGTCTACATCATGATTTTGCCCAGCTTTGGCATTATCTCGGCAATTGTCCCCGCGTTTTCACGTAAGCGCCTGTTTGGCTATAGCTCGATGGTGTATGCCACCGCCTCGATCGCGGGGTTAAGCTTTTTGGTATGGGCGCACCATATGTTCACCACTGGGATGCCTGTGTTTGCCGAATTGTTTTTCATGTTCTGCACCATGCTGATCTCGGTGCCGACTGGGGTGAAAGTCTTTAACTGGGTCGCCACCATGTGGCGGGGATCCCTGACCTTTGAAGTACCCATGTTGTTTGCAATTGCCTTTATTGTGTTGTTCACCATCGGCGGGTTTTCGGGCTTGATGCTGGCGATCACGCCGGTCGATTTTCAGTATCACGATACCTATTTTGTGGTGGCGCATTTCCACTATGTGCTGGTTTCGGGGGCGGTGTTCTCGATTATGGCCGCGGCTTACTACTGGCTCCCCAAGTGGACTGGCCATATGTTTAATGAAACCTTGGCCAAGTGGCACTTTTGGTGCTCGGTGATTTCGGTCAATGTGCTTTTCTTCCCTATGCACTTTCTGGGGCTGGCGGGGATGCCACGCCGGATCCCCGATTATGCGCTGCAATTTGCGGACGTGAACGCCATTGTCAGCATCGGTGGCTTTGCCTTTGGCTTGTCGCAACTTATTTTCCTCGCGGTGGTGATCAAATGCGCGCGTGGCGGTGAGCCTGCTGCGGCGAAGCCGTGGGAGGGTGCCGAAGGGCTGGAGTGGACAGTGCCATCACCCGCACCGTATCACACCTTTGAGACACCGCCAGATCTGAAGGAGGTGCGCGATGGCCACTGAGTCTGCGCGCTCGGTGCGCCGCTTACTGCTGCTCGCAGTCGCGATGTTTGGCTTTGCGTTTGCCTTAGTGCCTTTGTATGACGTGTTCTGTGACGTTACTGGGATCAATGGCAAAACCGACAATGAGGCCGCCGCATCCAGTGCGGGCATTGACCAAGATCGCTTGGTGACCATTGAATTTATTGCCTACATCAACCCGGGGATGCGCTGGACGTTCGAGCCCCAAGTTAAACGTATGCAGGTACACCCCGGTGAAACCCATACCATCAACTACCTAGCCACCAACAATGCGCGCTATGACACCATTGGCCAAGCGGTGCCTTCGGTCTCACCTGGGATAGCCGCGCAATACTTGAACAAAATTGAATGCTTTTGTTTTAACCGTCAGCCTTTACCGCGTGGCGAGGATGCGGCTTTGCCCCTCGTGTTTTACGTGGATCCTGAGCTGCCGGATGACATTAACCACTTAACGCTGGCCTACACCTTGTTTGATGTGACCGCCAGCGCCAAGGAATAAGGAGGCGCTCATGGCGACGCCTGAACGTTATTATGTCCCTGCGGCGAGTATTTGGCCGATTGTTGGTGCGGTGGCGCTGTTCTTGATTGCCGCTGGCGCAGGTGCCACGGTGGGCGGTTTATTTGGTGGCAATGGCCCTTGGCTGTTACTGGCCGGTACCGTACTTATTTTGGTTATGCTCACCGGTTGGTTTCGCGACGTGATCCGCGAATCCATGCAAGGGCTGTACTCGGCCCAAATGGACCGCTCTTTTCGCCAAGGAATGAGTTGGTTTATTTTCTCTGAAGTGATGTTTTTTGGCGCTTTTTTTGGTGCGCTCTTTTATGCCCGCTTTATCGCCGTTCCGTGGCTGGGGGGCGCGAGTAACAATGCGATGACGGCCGCGGTATTGTGGCCAGACTTCGTCGCTCAGTGGCCACTCACTTTAACCCCGGGCGGGATTGAAACCACCGCGATGCCCGCGATGGGGTTACCGCTGTTAAACACCTTTATCCTCCTGACCTCCTCAGTGACGCTCCAGATTGCCCATACCGCGATGGAGAAAAATCAACGGGGGCGAATTAAAAGCTTCCTATTGGCCACGGTGTTATTAGGCGCATTGTTTATGTTTTTTCAGGGCGAAGAATATATCCATGCTTACCAAGAAATGGATCTACGTCTCGACTCTGGGGTCTATGGCAACACCTTTTATTTATTAACTGGGTTTCATGGCCTACACGTTACATTAGGCACCATCATGTTGTTTGTGATTTGGTTACGTGTATTACGCGGCCACTTCACGCCGACACAACACTTTGGTTTTCAAGCCAGTGCTTGGTATTGGCACTTTGTTGATGTGGTGTGGTTATGCTTGTTCGTTTTTGTATACATCTTATAGATCAATAGGGGCGTGGGTTGGGGGTAATCCAGCCCATTGAGAGCGCCAATAAAAGCAGTAAGAAGATACAGACGGAAAATAAAACGCGACGGCCCAAAAAGCGAGATAAAGGCACGGAGCGATCGCCATTGAGCAAGACAGGAATGGCACGAAATAAGTTAAATAAAATAAAGATCAGCAAACAAATCAGAATAGCTTTGACCAGCATAAGCGCTCCTTAGCGCAATAGGTAATCATGAAACAAGGACGGCGAATGGGGTTTCTGATATTGACTGTGGTTGTGGTCGCGCTACTCGTCAAGTTAAGTCATTGGCAATGGACGCGTGGCGTGCAAAAAGCCCAACACTTGGCACAGTTTGATGCCAATCAAGCCCCCAACTCACTTTCAGGCATGGTGCGAAAAGGCCAACGGTTGACGCTCGACGGCCAGTTTCGCCCTGAATTTGCTGTGTGGCTGGATAATCAGACCCACCAAGGTCAGGTTGGCTATCGCCTTTTTCTTCCTTTTGTGCCGAGCCAACAGCCATCGCAATGGTGGCTGGTGGAATTGGGCTGGGTGGCCGCGCCAGCATTGCGCCGCTTGCCGGCTGTGCCCGTGTTGGCATCGCGCTACCAGCTGTCTGGCTTTGTCGATACACCCTCTGAGCGGGTGGTACTCAAGGAAGAAACGGCATCGCACGCCTGGCCCGCTCGGGTTCAGCGCATTGATTTACAAGCGCTTAACGCCCAACTGACAACGCTGAATACGCAGTGGTTGATACGGACAGAAACATTGATGGATGTGACCACGCCGAGTCGGGATGCCTTGGCGCAAGCGGGGATTACGCCGGTGTGGCAGCCGGTGGTGATGCCACCGGTAAAACACTATGGCTATGCCTTGCAATGGGCACTCATGGCGCTCGCAGTCAGTATTGGCGCGGGCATCTGGTGGTACAAAACAAAACAGAGGGAAGCGGTGTGAAAGGACGCATGACGCTCCTAGCATTGATTGGTATTTTTGTCCTGCCTGTGGTGGTGGCGAAATTGGTGCTAGAGCAAAGCTGGTATGAAAAAGGGGTCACTAATTACGGACAGTTTCTCGCTGAGCCGGCGACCTTGAATTGGTTGCCTGAGCAAGGCCAGTGGCGGTTGATTTATCGGGTGCCAGAGCAATGTGATTCGGTATGTGAGCAAGCCCTGTTTCAGTTAACACAAATTCCGATTGCGGTCGGCAAAGAGCGCGATCGGGTCACTAGCGTGGCACTGACAAGCTCGACCCCTAACGCGCCAGAAGTACTGACATGGCAAACCCTGACGACGGAGCAGGCGCAGGCATGGCAGCAGCAAGCATTTGATAAAAATACCATTTATCTTAGCGATCCGATGAACAATGTGGTGCTGGCCTATCCGGTCAGTGACGATAAAACGAAGTGGGTGGCGCAAGGTAAAGGCTTATTGCGCGATCTCAAACGGCTTCTTAAATTATCGAAGGTAGGCTGATTATGGCAACACGTCGCTACCAACTCGCCGTCTTATCGACACTGATACTGGCCGTGCTGGTGGTCGGGCTTGGCGCGTTTACCCGCCTCACTGAAGCGGGGCTGGGCTGCCCAGACTGGCCCGGATGCTATGGCCATTTGGCAGTACCGGCCAGTGAAAGCGCGCAATCGGTCGCCATGTCGCGTTTTCCTGATGCGCCGCTTGATATCAATAAAGCATGGAATGAAATGCTGCACCGCTACGTGGCGGGCACCTTAGGGCTGGCGATTTTTGCGTTGGCGTGGATCAGCTGGCGACGTCCTGACTATCAGGCTTTACGACCACTGACCACCTTGCTCAGTGTAGTGGTCATCGCGCAAGCCACCCTAGGGATGTGGACCGTGACTTTAAGTTTGATGCCGGTGGTGGTGATGGCGCACTTACTCGGTGGTTTCACCACGGTATGCTTGCTAGTTTGGCTGGCGGTGGCGACAGGCGCGCTCCGATTGCCGGTGTTTTCGATGTCGTCATCGGCGCGCCGTGTGGGCACGTTGGCTTTGGTCGCGGTGATTGTACAAATCGGTCTCGGCGGCTGGACCTCCGCCAACTATGCCGCCACCGTCTGCACTCAGCTACCTATCTGCGAGAGCCCTTGGTGGCAGCTTTTCACCCCCTCCGCTTTTCATCCCGTCAGTCCTCTTAGCGAAACCTATCAATTTGGCGTGCTGAACCATGCCGAGCGGGTGACCATTCATGCCACCCACCGTCTGGGCGCCATGGTGGTCACTGTATTAGTGCTCGCTTGGGCATGGATGCTGTGGCGTGCAGGGGCGCGCGCGCTGGCAATGGCAGTGAGTGGTGTGCTGGCGATGCAGATTACGTTAGGGGTGACCAATGTGGTCGCGCTACTGCCGCTGAGTGTGGCGGTGGCACACAACTTAGGGGGGTTATCACTGTTGGTTACGTTGCTGATCACTCGTCGTTTATCTCTTTCCTCGTCACTATCTCAAGGAGCTCGTGATGGCACAGTTTCAACGTACCGCTAGTGTTTCGACACGGGTTGGCGCCAATTGGCGTGATTATTACGAGCTAACCAAACCGCGTGTGGTTGCTATGTTGCTTCTCACCGCGTTGGTGGGCATGTGCTTAGCCACTCCCGGCTGGCCACCTTGGTCGGCAGTGCTGGTGGGATTGTTTGGCATTGGTGCGCAAGCCAGCGCAGCGGCGGTGTTTAATCACGTTATCGACTGGAAAATTGACACGAAAATGCAGCGCACCCGCCATCGCCCCGTTGCCGAGGGACGAGTGAGTCAAGGCGCCGCGTTGGCCTTTGCGGTGATACTGATGGTGATGGGATTCATTGCCTGTTGGTGGCTGAACCCGCTCACGGCTTGGCTAACGTTTGCCAGTCTAGTCGGGTATGCGTTGGTGTATACCCAGTGGCTTAAACCCGCGACCCCGCAAAATATCGTGATTGGCGGGTTGGCGGGTGCAATGCCGCCTTTGCTAGGATGGACCGCGGTCACCGGAGAGCTTCACGCCCACGCGCTGCTGCTGGTGATGATCATTTTTACTTGGACGCCGCCTCACTTTTGGGCGTTAGCGATACATCGCCGCCATGATTATGCCAAAGCCGATGTGCCGATGCTGCCTGTCACTCATGGGGTAGGGTTTACCCAAACTATGGTCTTGCTTTACACCCTACTGCTGGTCATCGTGGGCATTTTCCCTTGGCTGACCGGGATGAGTGGTTGGTTGTATCTGGTAGGGGCGACCACGTTAAATCTGGTCTTTGTCGGTTACGCTTGGCGACTGAAAACCCAGTCGCAAAAAGGCATCGCGTGGCAGACCTTTAAGTTCTCGATATGGCATATCTTCGCGACCTTTGTGGTGCTCCTTGCCGACCACGCGTTGCGCTATTAAGGGCCTACTTTAGCCCTTGCGCCGACAGTACGGTGGCTTTATCGGCGACAAAAGACACTTTGATGTGCTTACCATCGCCGCCCCACACACAGTGGGTTAAGCCCATGGTGTCGTCGCATTGGCTAGGCTCGCCAATGTGGCTCACAACCGCGTCATAGCTCATGCCCACTTCGAGCTGATCGTAGTTTTGCTTGGTCACTTTCGAGCAACCCGCTAGCAATACCGCCAGAACACAGGCAAAAAATACACGCATAACCTTTCCTTATTTACAGAGGTGATGAGCCTAGTTGGCGCAGTGCAACTGATGCAGTGCAATGGCCGCTCGTCGATTAGATTGTCGCAATGGTACACTGCTGCATCGATAAGGGCCACCCGCTGACCTTGCCGGTTATCGCTGCAATCGTGTTCTTTATCAAAAATGATACATCATCCTGACGCATAGCGTGGCGTCCAATATTGAGAACGAGGAAGTATGTGGCAGTCTCTCACTCAGCGTGAGCTTCATTGGCGGGTCTTATCGCTGGCTTTACCTATGGTGATCTCCAATATCACCGTCCCCCTGTTAGGGTTAGTGGATGCCGCGGTGATCGGCCACTTAGACCATGCATGGTATTTAGGTGGTGTGGCGGTTGGCAGCACCATGATAAATGTGACCTTTTGGCTGTTGGGCTTTTTGCGTATGGCGACCACCGGGTTTACCGCGCAAGCCTATGGCGCGAGTGATAACCGTGAGCTGGCGGCCACCTTTGTGCGTGGCGCGTCCTTAGCGGGCTTGCTGGCTGTACTGTTGATCGCACTGCATGTGCCTATTTTAGAGGGGGTGATGCACTTTAGTGATGCCAGCGCCGAGGTGAAACATTACGCGAGCCAGTACTTCTCCATTCGGATCTTTAGTGCGCCGGCGACCTTGATGAACTTGGTGATCATGGGTTGGCTACTGGGGGCGCAAAATGCGCGCCAGCCAATGTGGCTGCTGATTATGGTTAACAGTACCAATATTGTCCTTGATTTGCTGTTTGTGGTGGGTCTCGATATGAAAGTCGAAGGAGCTGCTGCAGCGAGTGTGGCGGCCGATTATCTCGGCCTCATGTTGGGGCTCTATTTTGTCAAAGGTATCTGGCAATCGCGTCAGTTACCGACCGTTCGGTCGGTGTTTGAGCGCGGGCTAACTGGGATGAGCCGCTTGCTTAAGCTTAATCGAGACATCTTTTTACGCAGCCTTAGCTTGCAGTTGGCGTTTACCTTTATGACCTTCCAAGGGGCGACACTCGGTGATGACATTGTGGCCGCCAATGCGGTGCTGATGAGTTTTCTGATGTTGATTTCTTTTGCAATGGACGGCTTTGCCTATGCGATGGAGGCAATGGTGGGTAGAGCGATTGGCGCGCAGAGCAAGTCTGCGTTGTTGGTGTCATTGATAGGTAGCACGTTTTGGTCGTTGGTAATTTGCCTGGCTATCACGCTGGCATTTGGTGTGGCAGGCCGTCACATCATTGCGCTGATTTCCGACATCGAGGCGGTGCGTGACCAAGCGGCGCGTTATTTACCTTGGCTAGTGGCCATGCCTTTAGTGTCGATGTGGTGCTTTTTGCTCGATGGTATCTTTATTGGTGCGACGCGGGGTAAAGACATGCGCAATGGGATGTTCGTCGCCACCGCGGGCTTTTTTGCTGCATGGTGGCTAGCGCAAGATTGGGGCAATCACGCCCTGTGGTTAGCGATGCTTACTTTTATGGCGCTACGAGGGCTCAGTCTCGCGGTGTGCTTTGTTTACCACTGGCGACGAGATAGCTTTTTTGACGTCACGCACTGAGACCTATAAACAAAAAAACAGGCCAGTTGGCCTGTTTTTGCGATGGAAAGGCAGCGTCTTAATAGTAAGAGTGATCGCCACGCGCGTGCTCGGTCACATCGCGCACACCCTTTAGCTCACCGCTGAACTCGGCCAGCAACTGCTTTTCGATCCCTTCTTTTAAGGTTACGTCTACCATTGAGCAGCCATTACAACCGCCACCGAATTGCAAAATCGCCACGGCGTCATCGGTGATTTCAATCAAGTTAACATGGCCGCCATGGCTGGCAAGCTGTGGGTTGACTTGGCTTTGAATCACGTAATCAACACGCTCCATCAAAGGCGCATCGGAGGCCACTTTCCGCATTTTCGCATTCGGTGCTTTCAGCGTCAGCTGTGAGCCCATTTTATCGGTGACAAAGTCGATTTCCGCTTCGTCTAAAAACGGTAGGCTTAGCTCATCAATGAAAGCAGAGAAGCCGTTGAATTTGAGTTCGGTATCGCTGCTTTCTACTG